>DAOWHM010000079.1 GCA_030641425.1 Candidatus Bathyarchaeota archaeon
AGGAGTCCTGCTTTACCGCGCAAGCCACCTTTAACAGTAGACATGCATGGTTTCCTTATCTGTAGAGTTGTTCACCTCACGCAAACGAATGATTGTTCTCCCCCAAAAAAAAAGAGAACGAATTTCTGTATAATATATGGGGAAGATATTTTTTTGGTCATTTCTTTGTCTTGTCAATTTATATGTAGCCTTTTCATGCATCCGTTCTTGAAAACTTTTGCCTTTGCATATTAACCATTCTATGGACAGCATGATGCGAGTGTCTGCAAATATTTAAGAACAATTACTATGTAGACTAATGATAGTCCAATTCGAAGATAAGAACTTACCAGGTTAGGGACCATGTCAAAGACTTCCAAAACAGAAAGGCTGGAACTCTACAGAGACCATTTGGTTCAAGTGTTACTCAGCAAATTTCTTGTAGGTGAAATCGCCAAGTTGGTCCCAGTTTTTGAACCTGATCACGGATACAAATATCCCCTGATAGAAGCAATTCTGGGCAATCCCGCAAAAGTTGAAGGATTCTTGGACAGACTAAGTAAAACCGGAATATTGGAGAAGGAGTTGTACGACAAAACATTACATTGTCCCAGCTGCGTGTCCCCAGACATTTCGATACACTATAATTGTCCTCATTGTGGATCCTTCAACGTTAGAAAAAGCTCTCTGATGGAACACTTGAAATGCGGATACATCGACACTGAAGACCACTTCAAGGAGAACGGTAGACTGGTATGTCCCAGATGTAATAAAGAACTAGTCGAGCCGGATAGAGACTATAGAAAAGCTGGTATATGGTGTACATGTAACAGTTGCAAGAAGAGCTTTGATATTCCAGTCCCATCACACTTCTGTAGAAAATGCCATAATGACTTCACATTTGAGGATGCCACTTATGAGGATGTATATTCATACAGACTGAGCGATGGAGCAAGGCAAGAAGCTTCCCTCGGATGGATCTTGGTTACTCCTATTAGAGAATTCTTGGAAAGCCTTAATTTTAAGGTGGAAACGCCTGGCTTCTTGAAGGGAAAATCTGGTGCAAGCCACATGTTTGACATTACTGCCTTTCGAAAAGATTCAGAGGATATTACTGTAATAGACTTGGCTACTTCAGACAACAGCGTCCCAGAGCAACCAGTTATAGCGATGTTCGCAAAGATCTATGACGTTTCCCCAGATAAAGCATGCTTGATCGCAATTCCCAAGATCTCAGAAAACGGAAAAAAGATGGCTAAGCTCTATAACATCACCTTAATTGAAGCAAAAAACCCAAAAGAAGCAGTCATAGCCTTGAAAGAAACTTGCATTAAGAAGATGACCCCTGAAGATGAAGTGACGAAAGTCACTTCTAACAACGCGTAAAATGAGTATTTTCTCAGAAACCTTGTGCGGCCCAGTGGAGAGATGTGTGTGTTTTGGTTCCATTTATGGAGGTGTGTTGTAGTAGTCCATTATCTTGACACCCCTAGTTGTAACCACATTTATTTTGTATAATCTGTTTGAGACCCAGCTATAGGTCACATTCAGCCATCCATGTTCCTCAACCTCAACGTTAAGTGCTGTGAAAGACTGACTTGAAGAATTGACGTATACAGATAATACGGAGATTGGAACCTTTCCAATATTTCGGAGATAAATGGATATGCCATCTACAGTAAACCAAACATCCTCTGCAATCACTCGTTCTCCCATTATCTGCTGCATATTATCGGTTATTACATAGGTGGCTGAAGCCGCTAGAGACATAGCTGCCACAGCCACCACCATAAGGAGGACATTGCTCAGAACCGGTGTGACTCCACGTTTATCTCTGAGAAACTGTCTCATTCTTCATCACACAACCATCTTTAAAGCAACGTATCCGCTTGCCAGTAAGATCACTGTATGTTTCAGACCTGCGCTCAATGTGCCTTCACCCATCTTCCCAGCAACCAATCCTCCGAAAAATGCTTGCATACATGTCATATGAAAGAAAATTCGCCACGCTTCTTGAGAAGTTAACGCTGAGAATCCTATCACGGGTGATCCACTCATATCAATGAAAAACGTTTTGAACAACAAAATGATCGTGAAAACGAACACATAGAAGGCTACGTAGATTATTGCTATGTAGGGTCTAGTCTGAGCTCTCCGTTCGTTCTTCATTGTAAGTATTGTTTGAATGAGTTTACTGATGGGTTCAAAGATTTTCTCTACTCGTCCGCCAGAGTGACTGGCTTCGATAATCAATGGAATAGATTCATGCACTAGAGAGGTGTCAACACGGCTCTCGAATTTTTGTAATGCTTCTTCAAAAGAGAGCCCCCAAGACATCTGATTCACTAGCTTCTTGAGTTCAGGGGTTAGAGGACCGTAGTCTCGTTTTGAAGCTTCTTCTAAGGCTTGTGGCAATGTCATGCCTGTCTGTTGAGCTTGAACGACACTCATAAAGAGGTCAGGAAGACGTTCATTAATAGCTCGTTTCCAGCGTTTCTCGACATGGTCCAGTACTGCTGGTGGAAAGATAATAATGATTGTTGCGAAGAGTAGATAGTCGTCGAATAAGGGTTTGCCCCACATGGTCAATATTGCTGTGACCACAATGGCTACTCCCAAACTGGCAGACACTATCCATGCAATCTTTTTTTCTCGCTTATCAACTCTTGGCATGTTCGTCACCTGGGTGATACGGCGTCAAGGATTATGATGAAGATCACTGAGCCGATTGGTAGGGCAATGTATGTAAGAAGCATCAGTAGGAGAGTTGGATCCAACAGTCCAAATCCACCTCCGCCAAGCATCGCCATAACTGCTAGCATCACAACGAAGATGAGGGGTCCGGCAACCAGTAGCGTCACGTAAAACTCTGAAAGAACTCCAAGAGTGTCTGAAAACTTGCGCAACGCTATATGTTTCGATTCTATATTCTGTTGAGATCTAATCGTCAGATAAAACTTGAGGTTCCCACCGGATCGTATTGTTGCAATGAACCCTTCAAGTAACTCTTTGAACCTCTCTGAAGAGGTGCGTTTAGATGCTTGTTCAAGTGCGGTTGTCATGTCAGAACCGAAAAGTTCGATGTCACGTATTATAATTCTCGATTCGTCAACGATAGCTAGTTTCTGTGGGATTTTAGAGATGGAGCGAAACATTACATCTGGAGTGACTCCTGAGCCAGCCAATATTGCCAGATAGCTTGCTGTGAAGGCCATGCTATTGTTTAATTCACGTTTTATCTTGTCTGCTCGGTAGTAGGGGTAGATGTAAAGGCAAATAATTGCTGAGACACCGGCTATCAACCCGCTACCTACGCCAAATAGTACAGATGAAAAGATATCTAATTGCAGGATGAAATACAAGATTGTGGAAATGAGAATTGTTGTTGCGCTTGTTGCCAGTAAGCTTGTCAGAGCAATAAGGCTAACGTAGGGTTTGAGGGTTGTTTTCATATGAGATCTGTGCAAGCCGGTCTCTAAATCTTCGAATAGAGGTAGGAGGTGATTTACCTTTCTTCCAAAGAGGTGATAGGCGAAAAATTGTGGTTTCTGCTTTTTATTTCCTGTCTTCGTATCTACTAGGGCTGTATTGTGGGAGAGAAAAGACGTTCTCCATCGGATGTGCTTGATGGCTTTTTGAAGCATTTCATCTATTTGTTTCTTTAATTTGGAGAACCTCATCAGTGTCCCATCCTGGCTTTTCGGAAGATTCTGTCTGAGTTTGCGTAGTATTCGCGGATGATCTTTGCGACTTCTGTGTGCTTTCGCACTTTTTTCCTTACCATCCAATCTAACACAGTTTGTCTTCTCTGAAGCTCTTTCTCAACTTCTTCCCATGTTCTCCCGTTCTTCTCTAGGATTCTTTTCAATACGTGACTTCGTCCCATATACTGAAAGGAGTCGCTTCTGGGGCTCCGTCGAAAAACATTCTTCGTCTGTAATTCCTTTGTCTGTGGATTTAAAGAAAGCACTTCTGTTACTCTTTCTGTTCTTCTTGCAGGTCTGCCTTCAATTTCCGTTCTAACTTGAATCGTCACAACGTCGATCATTGAAAGCAGGGACTTTGGTATGTTCATAGGCTCCGATCCCAAACGTTGAATGACTGCTTCCACTGATTCGCCATGTATAGTACTCAATCCCAAGTGTCCTGTTGCCATGGCTTGGAATAGAGTGTAGGCTTCTGCTCCTCTAACTTCGCCGACAATAATGAAATCTGGCCGTTGTCGCACTGCTGCCTTTAGAAGATCAAACAATGTTATCGCCCCGGTAGCCCTCGGTCCACTTCCAAGACCTGTTCGCACAACTGAAGGAATCCAGTTTTCATGAGGCAAGTTGAGTTCAGCTGTGTCTTCTACGCTTACTATCTTCATCTCTGGTTTTATGAACATGGACAGGCAGTTGAGTAAGGTTGTCTTTCCGGAGGCGACTCCTCCTGCGACTAGAACTGATGCACGATTCTCGATGATATACCAGAAATAGGCCGCTATTTCAGATGATAATGTGTTGAAGCTTATTAGATCTGAGATTGTCAGGGGGTCGACCTTGAAGCGGCGAATAGTAAAGGTTGAACCTCGTCGTGTTATTTCGTTTCCGTAGGTAAGTTGGATGCGACTTCCATCTGGGAGGGAGGCATCTAGCATAGGAGATGCTATGGAGATATTTTTTCCTGAGAGGTATGCTAGTCGAACGATGAAAGAGTTCAATTTGTCCTCTTCTTCGAAGATAATGTTGGTTGGCAGGGATTCGTATTCGCGATGCCAGACATAGATTGGGATGTTGACTCCATCCGCGGATATATCCTCCACCATACGATCTTTCATCAAAGGGTTGATTTTGCCATAATATATGAAATCCCGGACGGTGTAGTATGTTAGTTTATCTATGGCTTCGTCAGCGATTTGGAATTTGTAGTTCTCGATCACTTCACGCATCTTTTGTTTAAGGTATTCTGCAGCTTTTTCCCTTGTATCAATCTCTTTTAGATTGACATCGATTTCTTCCATTAGGATTTTCTTGATTTCTTTAAGCATTTCAGCTTCTTCTTCAAGCAGAGTAGGCTCGATTACTTCGTATCGTATCTTTTGAGTTTCGGGTTCCTTTACTATTGCTGCGTAAACGTAGGGTTCCAATACAGGATAGACTTCCCTGAATACCGAAGGGTTTTTGCGTGAACGTGCTTTTTGTCTAGTTTTTCTCACTTTGAATTTTCCGCCTTTTAGCGTGTCTTCTGCTTGAAGGAACTGATCTTTGATTTGGCTAATTTTATATAGTGTAGCAAGTCTTAATAAATTCTATGAATTCATCATATCCCACATAAAATTAGCTTACCAGAAGAATATTTGCCATCAACTTAAAACAACAGCGTCAACTAAGAGATAAGTTTATATTTTCGATGAAAAAACAGCTTATCCAAACAATTAAAAGACAAGGAGTAACGAGAAAATGGCTTATTTAACAACTCAAGGCGGACAACCAATATTAATCCTCAAAGAAGGAACAGGTCGAAGACGAGGACGAGAAGCTCAAAGAAACAACATAATGGCCGCACAAATAATAGGTGAAGTGTTACGGAGCACCCTTGGACCTCGCGGCATGGATAAGATGCTCATTGACTCTCTAGGCGACATAACAATAACCAACGACGGTGCAGCTATCCTCGACGAAGTGGATGTAGAACATCCAGCAGCAAAGATGATGGTTGAAGTAGCTAAAACACAAGATGATATGGTAGGTGACGGAACAACAACTGCTGTGGTCTTCGCAGGTGAACTACTAAAGCGAGCAGAAGAACTCACAGATCAGAACATCCACCCCCTAATTGTAGTAAGTGGTTATCGGAAAGCAGCACTCAAAGCAGTTGAAACCCTCAACAAGATAGGCATCCCTGTAGACATAAACAACCGTTCAATCCTACGGAAAGTCGCATTAACTAGCATGGGAAGCAAAGCAGTGGGAGCTGCCAAAGAAGTCTTGGCTGATATCGCCATCGATGCGGTGAAGCAAATCTCAGAACAACGTGGCGACAAATGGATAGCGGACATTGATAACATTCAGATCATCAAGAAGGAAGGTAAGAGTCTCTTCGACAGTCAGCTTGTTCATGGCATCATTGTCGACAAAGAAGTAGTCCATGTAGGAATGCCTAAAACTATAAAGAAAGCAAAGATCGCATTACTTGATTCTCCTCTAGAAGTTGAGAAGACAGAGTTCAGCGCTGAGATAAGAATCAAAGATCCAACTCAAATGCAAGCCTTTCTAGATCAAGAAACACGAATGATACAAAAGATGGTGAAGAAGATCACCGCTTCAGGCGCAAATGTCCTCTTCTGCCAAAAAGGAATAGACGACATGGCTCAACACTTCCTATCTAAGAAAGGAGTCCTCACAGCAAGGAGAGTCAAACAATCAGATATGGAAAAACTCTCACGGGCAACTGGCGGCACCATAGTCACAAACTTTGACGATCTGAAGCCAATGGACTTGGGAAAAGCGGGTATCGTGGAAGAACGCAAAGTCGGTGATGATCAGATGATATTCGTGGAAGAATGCAAAAAACCCAAATCAGTCGCCATCCTGATACGTGCAGGTCTAGAACGCATGGTTGATGAAGCTGAACGTGCAATGAACGACGCACTCTCCGTTGTCTCAGATGTCATAGAGAACAACAAAATCGTCCCAGGTGGAGGAGCTATCGAAGCTGAAGTGGCAAAAGTCATCCGTTCTTACGCGAAGAAAATAGGCGGTCGAGAACAACTAGCAATAGAAGCTTTCGCAGATTCTCTCGAGGTTATTCCCAAAGCTTTAGCTGAAAACGCTGGATTAGAACCTATTGACATCCTAGTAGGATTAAGATCTGCTCATGAGAAGCCGCGAGGCAGCCTTATGGGAGTAGACGTGTTCACAGGAGAGATCGCTAACATGCGTAGCAAGGGTGTAATAGAACCATTGGCAGTAAAGGTACAAGCTATAAAGTCTGCTTCTGAAGCCGCTTCTATGATACTGAGAATAGATGATGTAATCGCTGCAACAAAGCCCAAGGATACGAAAGGTCCAGGTGGTCCGCCGGAAGGCGGAGACGAGGAATACTAAGCATCTCCTCTTCTTTTTTCTCAATTAAACATCTAAGCATCGCTATAACATTTTTTCTGCAAAAAGTATTCTTTCATAGGAAAGTAAGCTTGTTCTTTTAGAAAAAAGTGCTTTGATAGAGTGTTAACTCTAGAGTTTCAGTTTGATTGCTTGCATACTACCAGGTTTCATGTACTCAAAGCTTGTTGGTTGCAGCTCGATTAGCGTATAACTCGGATCTTCAGGGTTACCCCAGTATTCTTTGAGAAAAGATATGTTATTGTAGACGTGAATCTTAACATCTTTCTCCGTTACTATTTGAGCCAAGCATTCAGTTCTGATTGTTCCCTTTGACCCATCTTTCTCAACCACTAGGCAGAACTCTACCTTAGGATTCTGTCTTATTTGATGAACTTTTGCGTCACTAGTTCCAGTAGCAACGAAAAATCGGCTCATTGTGTAGATGAGCGTCACAGGTCTGAGTCTTGGTTGATCTCTGTCTGCTGTAGCGAGAAAAATATGTTGTTGCTCACTGAAGTTCCCCCAGATTTCCTGCAATATTTCATCTTCATTGACACCCAAATATCATTCCTCAATGACTTCAAAGTTAAAGGATTAGAAGATGATTAGTGCTTTCAGGATATAAACGTTAGATTGGCTTCTGCTCTCAAGATGCAAGTAAAGGATTCTAGGTTCGGGTTGAAACCTTATCTTGATTTGCTGCCCTAATAGCATGTGTGGATGATGTTCATGCTTGGTGATGAAGCAGCTGAAAATGCTATGAGTTGCGTTCTTGAAGCTGTTCGCGGAGAAAGGGTTGCCATAATTTGTGATGATAATAAACTGGATGTTGGACACAGTTTTTCCAAGGGTGCCCTAGGTTTGGGGCTTTGGACTAGACTTGTAGTCTTGGATACGAGTGGTCCATTCAGAAAAAGAGTTCCAAGTCACCTGCTTGAAATCCTAAGTGGTCAGAAACCTGATCTGTACATCAACCTTTTACGAGGTGTAGGAGAGGAGACACCATTCAGAATTAAGCTCATACACCTGGAGACTCGGGGTAAGAAAGCTCGTTTGGGTCACTGCCCTGGAGTAAACTTGGAGATGTTGACTAATGGAGCTTTGGCAATGAGTGTTAAAGAACATAAGAGCATGCAACATTTCGCTAGAAGCCTCATTAGAAAATTAGGTCAGACGATAAGAGTTGAAGTTACATCTCCTTCAGGCACTGACCTCACATTTAGCACAGAGGGAAGGCCATTCTTCACTGACACTATTGTAGACTGGAAGGAGATGAAGTGGATGAACCTTCCGACTGGGGAGGTGATCGTTGCCCCTGTTGAGAACTCCTTGGAAGGAAAGCTCGTGTGTAACTTGGCTGTTGGCGGAATTGGACCATTAGAGAAACCTGTTGAGTTGAGTGTGGAAAGGGGAGCCGTGACAGCCATCGTTGCGGAGAGTGGAGAGGTTAAGGCGAGGGTTAAGAAAGCTTTGGAGACTGATGAGTGGGCAAAGGTCGTGGGAGAGTTCGCGTTAGGCATAAACCGCAAGGCTCGGTTGAAGGAGGAGTTCTTGGAGGCTGAGAAGGTTCTGGGCACAACTCATGTTGCTTTCGGGAACAATTTGGATATGACCGGTGGAAAGAATCCGTCAAGCAACCATACAGATTTCCTTTTCTCCAATCCAACTGTCAGGGCAATGAAGAAGAGTGGGGAAACAATAGTCATTCTGAAAGATGGCGAATTCATCAAATAAGCGTGCAGGAATTACTTCGGAACTGATGCGTGTATGAACAGTGCTTCTTTGATTAAACTGGTTTTTGTTTCAGAACTTGATGACTTGAGATCATGGAGATAAGTTCTCCAATACATGTAAGGATGTAGCCAATGCCTAAGCTTTCCAAGGTTGGTGAGTATTGAATACCGAGTACCGATGTGATCAGGATGAGAACTCCATTCTGATAGACGAATATTGGTGAACTCATAAGGATTACACCGATAAGGCTGCGTCCAGATGCGTTCCAAATCCTGATGCAGCTGTTGTGCTAAAGATTTTATGTCGTTCAACAATACTAGACTGCCTATCATGGGAACAGTGTGTTTATCGTGAAAGAAGGCTTCAAGATTGAATTGCTTTTCTTATGTATCTCTCATACTATGCTTCATGTTTACACACAACTACCCCTCGCGCTCCTACCTATCCTAATCGATGAATATGGATTATCTATTCTCATTGCAGGTATCATCGTCTCTATTCCACGAGTTTTCTCACTGGTTTTTTCGATTCCAAGCGGTCTACTTGCCGATCGCTTGAGTCACACTAAGCTCATCTCTTTCAGTTTGTTTCTGCAGCTGTTGGGAGCTTCTTTGATTATGCTGCTTCCTACGGTGGAGATTATTGTTCTCTGTTTTTCCTTAACTGCGCTCTCTTCAACCTTTTATCATCCGCCAGCTTTGAGTGCAACCACCAACATTTCACCTTCAAATTTTCTGAGTAGAGGGTTAGGTTTTCATGGCGCAAGTGGCACTTTGGGAATTGCTCTGGGACCTATCACATTAGGGTTTATCCTAAGTTGGCTTGAATGGAGATATGCGTATCTAGTTTGGGTTGTTCCGATTTTTGTGGTTGCAGTTGTTGCTTTTTTTGTGAATCTAAAAGAACCTTCTTCTGTGGATCATGATGAGAATAAAGGGAAAAGTCTGACGACGCCGCTTAAAGATGTTTTATCTCTCACTTTCTTGTCTCTGCTTTTACTAATGCTTTTCAGAAGCGCTGCTGGTGGAACAATTTCAACATATTTAACAACCTACCTCACTGAGAGTAAAGGGTTGGATGCAGGTTTGGCAAGCATCATATTCGGTTTAAGTCCTTTGATTGGTTTGACAAGTGTCATTATAGGAGGTTATGTAGGGGACAAGTTAGGATGGAGGAAGTCTCTTACGACGATTATTTCAGTAGTGACTCTCGCATTATTCTGCATGTTTCTTTCAGCCTCACCAATTCAAACAGTGCTTTTTTATCTGGTTTATGGTTTCTTCAACATTATGACCATGCCCATCACCACTTCATTAGTCGCAAGCATCATACCACCGAAATCAAGAGGAACTGCCTATAGCCTACAGTTTATTCCCATGAGCATCATAGGCATAGTGATGCCCGTTGTATTGGGCATTTTAATCAGTTTTCTGGATGTTTGGATAATCTTCCCCATAGCAATAGTCTTCTACATCATTGTTCTTGTTTTCACTCAAGTTCTGAAGATGTAGAATGCAAGGAAAAACTCCAGCGCAAAATCAATGCCAACATAAGGGGCAGTCATTGATCCAAAATCTTTTAACTAACCAATCTATGAATGAACTTTCCTTAAACTCCATACATTTGATTTGGAGCAAGAATTTCGGGAAATTTCTTTCTTAGCCTTAATCGAGTACAATAGCATAGGTGACACGCATCTACATAGCTTTCTTCGTGTTCAACTTGGTATTCTCTAACAAGTTCAGCCGGACCGCCTCTCAGAATCGGCCCACATACCGGATGCTTTTCCGGGTTGAAATTGATGAATAATTCAGATAGCGGAGTTCTCTTTATATTGCCTATTGTAATGCCTTGACAAACGTGAACATAGCCAAAAGGGTCAATATGAACTCGACTTTGGCTAGAAAAATCCTCGTCTAAACATTTATTGAATTCCGTCCAAGGTTTTGTGGGTAATCCTTCGATGAGAGTTTCTACAGCTCGACCTTTGAACAAAACTCTACCTTCAACAACAGGTTTGCCTTTCC
>DAOWHM010000072.1 GCA_030641425.1 Candidatus Bathyarchaeota archaeon
AAGGAATGGACAAAACGTTTGACCCAATATCTTGAGCAGACAAGAACCAAACCGAACACGTTCTTCTGGACCGAGTTGCATAGTCTGGTAGGTCGCGAAGTGAAAGACATAGAGGGTATATTGCCTTTCATCTTCACCTTGAAGAAGAAGAGTGGAAATTCGCAAACTATAATAGAGAGGATATTATAACCGAGTAATCGGTTTACACTTCACATTTAGTGACGTTAATCCTTACACAAATCATCTGGAAGTAATATTAATGGGACCATCACAGACCGTTACAGTAAAATATGTAGTAAGCGCGAAGTTTGAAATCGATGGCGTTGTGGAAAAGCCAGACGTAATTGGAGCAGTTTTTGGACAAACGGAAGGCTTGTTCGGACCTGAACTAGACTTACGAGAACTACAGAAATCCGGTAGAATTGGGCGAATTGAAATCACCCTGCAATCAAAACAAGATAAGACTACTGGAACAATCATAATACCAACGAGCCTTGATCGTGTGTCAACAGCAATACTTGCCGCCAGTTTAGAAAGCATCAATCGAGTAGGACCCTGCAACTCCACAGTTACTCTAGAAAAAGTAGAAGACATACGTGACGCCAGACGCAAGCTCATCATTACCCGGGCAAAACAGATTCTTCACCAATGGAACATCGAAACTATGCCAAGCACAGACGAAGTCTTCCGTGAGGTTTCAGAGACACTGCGAACAGCTAAGGTTGAGAAATATGGCAAGGACAAACTGACAGCTGGACCAGAGATTGACAAGGTAAAAGAAATACTACTAGTAGAGGGAAGAGCAGATGTTCTCAACTTACTCAGATGCGGGATGCAGAACGTTATTGCCCTTGAAGGAGCAAAAATCCCTGAGACAATAATAAAACTGTGCAAAGAAAAGGAAGCAACCGCATTTCTTGACGGCGATCGAGGAGGCGACCTTATACTTAAAGAATTAATGCAAGTTACTCACACAAAGTTTGTTGCGAGAGCCCCTCCTGGAATGGAAGTTGAAGAACTAGACTGCAAGGAAATTATGGCTGCAATAGACAAGAAGACTAGACTGGAACCAGTCAAGAAAAAAGACCGGCGAAGAGTACTTGTACCAAAGCAGATCGTTGAAGTTGCCAAGGAACTGGAAGGAACCTTGGAAGCAGTAATGCTGAACAAAGAGATTGAGAAAGTTCTGCGTCTGCCAGTAAGTGAACTTGCAGAAAAGCTTCAAGAAATAGAAAAAATCGATGCTGTAGTCTTCGATGGCGTGATAACACAACGCCTAGTTGACGTTGCTAACAATCGGAAAGTCAAGTATCTAATTGCTGCACGAGTATCCGATGTTGTGAAACATCCTTTAAACGTACACTTAATCACATTCGCAGATATACTAGGCTAATTGCTAGCTGCTTCCTACCTTTCTTGCGCAGGGAACAAACCCACCTTCTTACGCGTGTACTCAGAGCTGGACTCGCCACAATGTAACTTCATAAATAACTCTGTTTAAGACCCCAACCATAAGCATATTTTCCGAACTGCCAAACACCCAACACTTAGCTTCAACCATTATCAACTGCATCATAGATGCACGCGCATACAATAGAGGATATGCTAATTTCTGAATTCAGATTCCCCCTTCATAGATCTTTTCACAGCAAGATGAGAAGGATCCTACGGGACCTTTATGCGAACGCGGACAATCCGAGTCTTGACAGTTACCATTGGGTTTATTGTCACAATGTTGCTCTTCACACACGGTTACGCACAAAATTTTGAACAAGAGTATCTCTTGTATGATGGTCAAACTACGTTTCAACTTACACTATCAATCACTCCCGAGCTTCACGAGCATTACCTGCAGAAGAGCCATCAGCTTACTCAAGGAAATTTCGGGAGTTTTGTAACCCCTTATTCGCTAGAACTAGTTGCATCAGACATTAGAAGCATTTCTACTGGTGAAGAAAACTTCGTAAATCTGGTCCTCATGATTGTCCATCAGCTACCATATGAAATAGTTGAAGAAGCTAAGTATCCTGTGGAAACAATCATCGATAACAAGGGAGACTGTGACTGCTTCTCGTTTTTTGCAGCATCGTTGCTGAAGGCCGAGGACTTCGATGTTGTGCTTTTGTACTATGAAGAGGAAAGTCACATGAACATCGGAGTGCATTTGCCTCAGCCTCCTACGGAAGCACGTACACCGATCTCTTACGTGGACTACATGGGAACTCGATATTATATGGCTGAGTGCACCGGTGAGGACTGGCAGAATGGTTGGAGAGTTGGTGAACGTCCCCCGGAGCTTGAAGATGCGCAAGTAACAGTCGTAACATTGGAAAACTATGAACAGATCGCCCCAGGTCGGGTTTCCTCAAGCTTTGGAAGTCTTGAAGACTCGGCAATATCCCTGACTATTCCTTCAAACTTTGTAATAGAAGGGGTTCCACTTGTTATGAATGGTCAGGTTTCCATTCCCAATTCCGGAGGAACCGTTACTCTGTACGCCGGAGTCGGAAACAGCTGGTTCTCTATCGGAACAGTGGATTTGGACTCAAACGGGCGATTCTCACTTACATGGATTCCTACAGCATGGGGGCAATATTTCCTGAAAGCAAGTTGGTCTGGAAATGACGAATATGCTGGTGCCGACAGCCAGTTCATCTCCATCTACGTTATCCCTGAAATCCTAGTTTTTCTCGTAGGTGCTCTGCTTATGACAACAATTGTTTCAGTTACAGTAATCTTGATGTATAAAACTACACATTACCAAGAAACACAAGTTCTCGAAGCGGCTCCTGAATGAATCAAAAAGACTCTTCACGGACAAACAGCTATGGAATGCCCTTTCGAAATATATAACCGACATGCATGCATTGCGATCTTATTAAGCCCTTGGCGTTTGAGCGTTGACATAGAATGCGCAAAAGAACAATGAAGACTTATGTTCTACAACGAAAGATAACTCGACTAGAGTGGGTGGGGTTCAAATGAGCTGGCCAACCAAACAAGATCTAGAGATTCTTGGAAAAATGCCAAGAGAAAAACTATTGGAACTCTTCTTCTTACAAGTAAAAAATCTTTGGCGAGTTGACGGTCTTTACTTCCTAGGCATAGAAAAGAAGTTTGGAACAGAAAGGGCAACAGAAATCGACTCAAACTGTTGGAAGATCATGGGCAAGATTGAGGCCAGAGAACTGAAAGAAAAGCTTGCCACTAAAGAGGGTGATATCCCAACCCTTCTACAGATCCTTGGAAAGACTAGTTGGGCTCTTTATCAAATCGAAAAAGAATCCTTCGCATCAGCCAAACGAGGAACATTTCATGTAAAGCGTTGTCGTACTCAAGAAGCCAGATTAAGAAAGGGATTACCTGAGTTTCCATGTAAAAAAGTTCGGTTTGGCTATCTCCAGAGTTTCACAAAGGAGTTTAATCCCCACATCAAAGTAATCTGTAGAATGTGCCCTCCAGACCCCCACCCGGACAACAAATGGTGCCAATGGGATTTTGCCCTACGAAAATAGAAGATTACTTCACTTATTACCTCTTTTCTGAAAGAACCATCATCTTTTCTGTCGATGTTTCTGCAGCCCACTCAAGCTTCTTTGCTTCATCAGCTGTTTCCTCTATTGCTGAATGACATTTGTATTAATCTGTTCTACACAACATAATAGTCAACCACTTTTTGCATGCGTTTTGGACCCATTTTTCTACTTAACTTCTTAAGCAGACGAATCATTTGCGGTTGACAACGGGCAAGATCGGTAAGGGTAACTAATCCTTTAAGCTGTCCATTTTTAACAACTGGAAGCTTCTTGATTTTCATTCTAAACATTAGTTTTGCCGCTTCTTCCAAATCCATCTCTGGTTCCACAACGATAATTGGCTTTGACATCACAGATGATACTTTGACTCTTCTAGGACTTTTTGCCTGGCTGATAATTCTCTTCAGCATATCTCGCTCCGTTAAAATGCCAACAGCCTTACCATCTTTAGTTGCAATGAGACAACCGATCTCAAATTTGTTCATAATATCCGCTGCTTCCTTTATAGTGGATTTTTCATCAACGGTGATTACTTCCTTCACCATTATGTCTTCAATTCTTAGTGGCATATGTTCCCAACCATTTCTAGTATTCCACAACAGGAATATAAGTTGACTAAGTATGCTCGCTGATCAATCTTTTAGATTTCGTTTCTGCTGATAAGAACAGACAAGCGCATAAGTGGAGCTCTGAAAATAGGTGTATAGATATGATTTTGAACCCATTCCATCATAGGGGCTTGCTTTGGACGTTCGCATCTGCTCCGCGAATATGTTTTTAGGTGGGACTTCATATTTAGGGGAACTGTGTTGTATCATGCCTTCAAAAACTGTTGAAATCAGCCCAGACATATTTTGGGTTGGCGTTGAAGATTGGAATAGGAGGGTTTTCGACGCCTTAATTCCATTGCCTTATGGCACATCTTATAACGCATATCTAATTGTTGGCAATGATAAGATTGCGTTGGTTGACACAGTTAATCCGGGTTTCGAGGAAGTTCTTCTTGAGAAGATCAGCCAAATAGTGCCCCCTGAGAGAATCGACTACGTGGTAATGAACCACGCTGAACCGGATCATGCTGGTGGGATACCTAAAGTCTTGGAGATCGCTGATAAAGCCAATGTCGTTTCCACAAAACTCGGAGTGGATATGGCGAAGTTGTATTTTGGTGTGCCCCCAGAAAGGACAGTTATGGTTAAAGAGGGAGATACTCTGTCATTGGGGAGCAAAACATTGAAGTTCACTCAGGCTCCTTGGTTGCACTGGCCCGAGACCATGTTTACCTATGCTCTCGAAGATCAAGTGCTGTTTCCCTGCGACTTCTTCGGTTCACACCTGACATCTGACAAGCTCTTTGCCGATGAAGTAAGTGGAATTCTGCTACCTGAAGCTAAGAGATACTATGCTGAGATAATGATGCCTTTTGCAGCATTTGGACAAAAAGCTCTTGACAAAGTAAAAGCCTTGAACCCAAAGATAATTGCACCAAGCCACGGACCTGTATATCGAAATCCTCAACCTATAATTGAAGCTTATGAAAAGTGGACACGAGGTCCGCTTGAGAAGAAAGTTGTCGTTGTTTACGTTTCTATGTGGGGAAGCACTCAGACTTTGGAACGAACGATCACAAAAGCTATTTCAGTCAACGGAGTGGAGGTCGTGCCCTACAACCTCACAGTTGCTGACCTATCCCACATACTCAGGGACTTGGTGGATTCAAGCGCCGTCGTTATTGGCACCCCAACTGTCCTTGGGGGAGCACATCCTTTAGTCTTATACGCGACAGAGCTTATAGCCTCCTTTGGCATCAGAGGAAAAGTAGCCGCTGTTTTTGGTTCATACGGTTGGGGCGGGGGAGCCGTGAAAAAGGTTAAGACTCGCCTTCAGGAAGGCGGCTTCGAAGTAATCGACACATTGGAGATTCGCGGACCACCGAAGCCTGAACACATCGAGAAAGCTTTCGCATTAGGCAAAGCTATTGCAGATACAATAAGCTGACCAGCCGAGGTTCAACTACTTTCCATCTCTTTGGAGATTTTCGTAAACTAATTACAGAATCGCTGTCAACCGGAGTCACTGCCAGTCATAGTAGCTGCCGTGACTTTCTCGAAAAGCCGCGCAAGGATCGGCATTGCCATCGTCTCGTCAACAGTTTTTAGGAAAACTGAGACTAAACTTATCTTGCCTGTTTTGGATGCCCAACGTTCTGCCAACATGCGTGTTGATGTGATATTTCTATTCCCAAGAAGAATCGAAGAAAACGTTGGCTGAGTTCTCACTTCGATGTTGGCTGGAACTGACGCTGCTAAGGTGCCCAATTGATCTTCTCCTTCGCTGAGAAAAACAAGAATTGAATTTTTAGTCTCTATGTAAAGAGCGAAGAAACGTTTGTCTCCTTCTGAGATCTCTTCTCTCAAAACTTTTGCTCGGGACAAACAGGATTACCAAGCATAACTAGCACTACATAAACATATTTAGTGTTTGGTGAATTTAATCAATTAACTCTTTGTTTATTCGAGCCTTTTGATTATGTGATATCCAAATTTCGTCTTTGTGATTGGTGAGACTTGACCTTTTTGAAGCGCGAAGGCAGCTTTCTCGAATTCCTTCACCATCTTACCTCTTCCAAAGATCCCAAGGTCTCCGCCGCGTTTCTTAGAAGGGCATAAGGAAACAGCTTTGGCAACATTCGCAAACTTCTCGCCCTTCTGTATACGTTCTAGAACGATTTTTGCTTCTTTTTCTGTCTTCACAAGGATGTGGGCGCAACGAATTTTGTTGGGCATAGAAAGTGAGTAGTATCATTAGTCTAATATTTGTTTTCTCGCAGTGTTTTATCCACTTATGTGCGTGCTGCCACAGTCAAATACCTAGTAACAAGCTCGGGGTACAACCGTTTGATGGTTAACTGTCAGCTTTTCCTTTTGGAGATATTTCGACCCAGTCTTTGAGCGATTTTTATAGCTGAGCTGATATCCCTTTTCCCTCTCCTCTGGGGAGTCTTTCCCAAGGATTGACTTGTTCCTTCCTCGCTTACTATTTCAAACGTTACGTCTCTCTGATGGTTGTTGAGGTGACATAGGAGTTCTTCAGCAATCGATGGGATCCCATCGCCAACCCTAACAGTTTTGAAGGCAGCAGGTATCCTTTTCAGTATGCCATCTACAACTTTCACAGTTTCAGCCACGCTAAAACAGTTTTTCGTCTCGATTAAACTCTTATCTCCAAGAACTGCAACACCGAAACTTGAACCCGGGTCGATTCCGATCACCAAATGTTCGTATGACTCTCTTCCTTTAACCAGTCTAATCGCTTCTTCAACTATCTCCACAGGATTTGCATCTTCCGCATATTCTAACGTATTTTGATGGTTGATTCCAGACCCCTCCTCCTTTGTGGTTATTACGACCTTGATGTATACTGGAATTTCATCGTTGGGCGTTAAACTTATGAAAGATTCCCCTCTTTTTCGAAGTTCGTTCACTAGCAGATAGTAAGCTTTCCCAGATACAGTCGCAACGGCAATCCTCGGATTCTTTGTTTCGTCCTTTCGAGTTGGCTTAGTCAATGTGAACAGTTAATAATTTTCGCAGCTATTAAATCGTTTTAACATGTGAATTAATTTGCCCCAAACAATTCCAACAGGCTGTGGTTCTCTAGATGAACGGTTGAAAGGTGGATTGCGAAGGGGAAATATTGTGTTAGTTTACGGTGAGGCTGAAACAGGAAAAACTACTTTGGCGATTCAGTGCTCAGTCAACTGTGCAAGAATGGGCTACAAGACAATATTCATAGATTGTGACAACACTTTCTTCGCCAGACGTATGGCACAAATAGCCTCAGGGGACTTTGATGAATTGGCGACACAGATAATCTTGATGAGACCCCAAAATTTTAATCAACAAGCTTTTGTCATCGATAGGCTGGCAGAATATGTAGGTGAGAAGGTTGGGCTCATCGTAGTTGACACTATTACAGGCTATTACCGCGAAGAACTCAGCGGCAATATGACGAGGACTTTGAAGCTGAATCGTGAACTGAATCGTCAAATGGCATGTCTTGCACAAATTACTAGAGCTAAGAACGTGGCAAGCCTTATTGTGAGTCAAGTTAGAAGTGTAGTTTTTGAGAATGCAGATGTAACTATGCAACCTGTCGCAATGAGAGTTATGAAGTTTTGGGCAGACACAGCTATTAGTATTTGGCCTACAACAGAGTCCGACAAAATCAGAGTTAATGTAGAGATGCGTTCCAAAAAGAGAGTTAAACCTACACTCTTAAAAATCGCAGAAAAGGGGTTACAGGACTATAGAAAATAGGAATTCAAGGAGGCGCCTTCAAAAACAATGTCGCTTGAGATAATTGTAGATTCCCTCCTGTATATCTTTCCCGCCTATAGTGCCAACGCTATCCCTGTAATCTTCGGGGGAGGTTCACCATTAGATTTTGGGAGAACTTTCAAAGACGGACGACCTATCTTTGGCTCTCACAAAACCTTCAGGGGATTCTTTGCGGGATTAGCGGTTGGAACTTTGGTCGGTTTGGGAGAAAGCTTCGTCTTCACGTCTTACAACCCTCTGTTAGGCTTTTTGCTCTCATCAGGCGCATTATTGGGAGACCTCGCTGGTGCATTTGTCAAACGCAGAATTGGTCTTAATCCAGGTGCTTTCATGCCCGTAATTGATCAAATAGACTTTGTGTTAGGCGCACTTCTTTTCTCTCTTCTCCTTGCTCCACCCTCGCTCATCATGGCTTTTATCATACTAGCTTTCACAATACCCATACATCTTCTAACAAACCTCTTGGCGTATCTGCTGAAAGCAAAGAACAAACCATGGTGACTGTTGATAACCACACCTTATCGAGGCTAGTACACTTATCTTCTATCCTTGAAAGGGTTCAATGGTACCTGGAAAAAGAAAGAATTCGATGATACCCCATCCAATAAGAAATAAAACAATACCGATCAGAAGCCAAGTAAACGCTTCTCTAGGCCTATAGACATACTTTGTGCTTCGATACACCACTATCAACCCTACAACACCAATTGAATACAAGACCATCGATGCAATACTTTCACCAAGAAGTTGATCGTTCAAAGCTTGAGGATAGTAAGGTATGATCCTACCGCCGCTGACAAACGCTACTATTGGCTGCTCTAGAATATCATAAATCCCTCCTCCAAGCAAGAAAATAGAAGCACCTATAGCCAAACTAGCCAAAAGAAGCGTAGAAGGTTTTAGAGTCAGAAGTCTCCAGTAAGTTTTCTGGAGATAATAAGAAACTGAAGATGCACTTCTCCTAGCCCTGCGGGACAAACTACTTGTCGCTCCTAAGATTGAGCATACACTTCTTACCTATATGCATTCCCTTAATCACTTAAATATTCGCATCAACCAAAATCCATCTTTAATGCAAACGTATTCATCGTTTCCCCTGCTTCTAATCGAGCAAGAAGAATCTAACAGTCACCGTGCATTCCTACGATCGATGCACGGAAATCGACAGAAAAATAAAGTACTAGATGAAAAATGAAGTGTATGTTTGAGGAAGTGACTAATTTAGTAAGTACAGGAGAGATCATGGATATCGCGCTTAAGTTAGCAGGCTTTGAAGAGACTCCGGCGGACAGCACTATATACATTAAAGGGAAAAACATCGAGAAGGTTTTGTTCGGAATCGATGCAGGAGCGGCAGAACTACTCCTTGCCAAACAATTTGGCTACGACGCAGTAATTTCACATCATCCTAAGGGTGGTTCAGCTATCATTAATTTCCACAAAGTGTTCCGAAAACATATTCAGCAAATGACAATGGCTGGAGTTCCCAGAAACGAAGCTGAGAAGGCAACTGAGAAAAAGATGAGAGTCTTAGAGTTGGAAATGCACACTAGAAACTACAACCATGTTGTGGATTTCGCTCAGCTTTTGAAGATACCCTACATGAACATACACATGCCTCTAGACGAAGTAGGTAGAAGAATAATGACTCAGAAAATTAGAGACAAAACAAGTAGGAACACAAAAGTAGGAGATGTTGTTTCAGCATTGAATGAACTGCCTGAATTCAAAAACGCGGAGACCAAAATCAAGATTCGTCTAGGGACATCTTCAAATCCCGCTGGAAAGACCGTGCTTTCCCATGGTGCTGGAACCAATGGAGGCTACGAAATTGCTAGAACCTACTTCAAATACGGAGTACAGACGCTAATTTACATTCACATAAGCCCCACAGACCTAGAAAGGCTTAACGCAGATCATATAGGCAACCTAATTATCACCGGACATATTGCCAGCGATTCGGTGGGAATAAACCCCTTGATTGAAGAACTTAAGAAGCTCAACATAACAGTTACAAGACTAGGCATTGTTCCCTCATAGAAAATGCATATTTCCAAGAAGGCACCGCCAATGAAGCTTGTGCACTTCTCAGACTCCGGGAAAGAACTTTACGGGGTTTCAAACGGGGACCAAGTGATATGCTTACCTACCTTAGCTTCGATACTGAAGGAACCTTTTCCATCCTGCATTGAAATGTTAATCTTTGAAGGACAAAACGAATCCATTGTAAAAAACCTGATGCAAAAGGCAACCAGTGAAAATCTTCAGAAGGCAACATTCCAACTTAGAAAATTGAAACTACTGGCACCTATCAAGAAGCCTCCCAAAATTATCTGCTTAGGATTGAACTATAGAGACCATGCCAAAGAACAAGGAAAACATCCTTCTGATGAGCCAATAATTTTCTTGAAACCCCACACAACAATAATAGGCTCAGGAGAGAACATAGTTAAACCAAGTTTCGTGAAGCAACTTGACTACGAAGCAGAACTAGCTGTAGTGATTGGTAAAGAAGTGAAAAACGCAACGATTCGAGAAGCTGAAGAAAGCATCTTTGGCTACACAATCCTCAATGACATTTCAGCAAGAGACATACAGTTCAAAGACAGGCAATGGACACGAGGGAAAAGCTTCGACACTTTTGCCCCCACAGGTCCATGTATCACAACTGCGGATCAAATTAAAGATCCCACAAACTTGAAGATTCGTACGTGGGTGAATAGAGAACTCCGCCAAGATTCCACCACCTCTAATATGGTGCTTAACGTCTTCAAGATTGTTCGAAGCCTCAGCCATGTTATGACGTTGGAACCTTGCGACATCATTTCAACAGGCACTCCTGCAGGCGTCGGTTTCGCAGTAAAGCCCAAACCAAAGTTTCTTCAAGAAGGTGACTTTATAGAAATCATTATTGAGCGAATAGGAACCTTAAGGAATAGGGTAGTAGAAGACTCAGGTGAGAAGAGCGGATAACCTTAAGCCTTGCAACTGTAATAGACGTCAGTTAGCGGGGAGAATTAAAATGGGAATTGAGTTGACTCAAGAAGAAGGTGAATTCTTAGTAAGACTCGCTCGAAGAAGCGTTGAGGAATATCTGGGAACCCACAAGTTAGTTATGCTGCCTGAAAATACTCCTGTCAAGTTAATGCAGCAATATGGAGTGTTTGTCACTTTAAACACCATTATGCATGGCAGAAAAAAACTTAGGGGATGCATCGGCCATCCCTACCCCACAATGAACCTAGCAAAAGCAGTTATTGAATGCGCAGTTAGCTCCTCAACCCGAGACCCTCGTTTTCAATCCCTATCCGTGGATGAACTTGACCGCACAATATTTGAAGTCAGCATTCTTACACCGCCACAGCAAATCAAAGTTGAGAACCCGAAACATTTACCGTCAAAAATCAACGTTGGGAAAGACGGATTGATTGTGGAAAAAGGAATCAACCGAGGTCTACTTCTACCCCAAGTACCAGTGGAATATCAATGGGACGAAGAGGAGTTTCTTAGTCAAGCGTGTATGAAAGCAGGTTTAACTCCCGATTGTTGGCTAGTAAAAGCAACAAAGATCTTCAAGTTTCAATGCGTTATAGCTAGTGAAAAGTCTCCAAAGGGCCTTATCGAGCTAAAAGGACCCAGCCTTATAGCATCCTGATTTTCTGTATAATTAATGGGGAAGAGACAATTACTTTTGGGCATAGACCTTCACATGATTATCAGCATTCTCTCCTACTCCTCCATCAGCACAATTTTAAAACATGATCTTTAAATCAGCATAAAACAGATAACTCATCTAACTGGCTCTCCACTTACTCAGAATTTGAGTCAACTCAAAACCGATTTCAGGAACTTGACGGTGAATTAACAGATGCGAGTTCAATTCGCTCCATGTGGTATTGGATTAGGGCACGCAGGTCGTTGTATCCCCATAGCCCGGGAGATGCAGAGGAGACATGCGGATGTAGACGTCTTCTTTTCCACCTACAATGAAGCTGTGAGCTACCTACGTCAAGAAGGATTCAACACAATTGAAGTCCCAGCGATGGACTTCAAGGTTAAACCAGATGGAGCTGTCGACCTCCGGAGAACAGCTATCAATCCAGGTCCCTTCGTTGCTCCTTTAAATTTTCTGGGGCAGCTAGGCAAGGAAATTGAAATCATGAGAGCTCATGAACCAGACGTAGTTGTTTCAGATTCGAGGATCTCGCCCATAATTACGGCGCGGATGCTGGGCATACCAACTATATGTATGCTTAACCAATTCCAAGTGATAATTCCAAGAAGAACTCAGTATCTGCGGCTTGCGAAATTCGCAGACGCATCAACTTTGGCAATCCTTGGGAGAATTTGGATTTCCGGAGCAAAAGTAATCATACCTGATTTTCCAGCACCTCACACCATATCTATAGATAATCTACGTGTCCCTCAATCTTATCAGAAGAAGATCGAGTTGATTGGCCCAATTCTCCCAGTTCGCCCAGAAGCCCTGCCGACAAAGCAACACCTCCGCGAGAAACTTGGCCTGCAACAAGAGAACACTGTAGTCTTTGTCCCCTTAAGTGGTCCTTTAAAGGAACGGGTTTATCTGACGAATCTTCTTCGAAATATTCTCATAGATCTCCCAGATAATTTCCAAATCATCATGTCAACTGGGCATCCTGGACCAAATAAGAAACCAGTTAAGCACGGCAATCTCACAATCTTCAGATGGATCCCCAATCGCTTTGAATATTTAAAAGCCTGCGACGTTCTAGTCTCGCGTGCCGGTCACGGAACTGTTTCACAATCCATATGCTACGGGAGGCCATCAGTCCTGATTCCAACCCCGAATCACACAGAACAACATAACAACGCTAGTAGAGCCAAAGAGCTTGGCATAGCAGTTGTTATCAACCAACACAACTTAGACAAGCACACGCTCCTGACTGCAATAGATGATGTCTTGACAAACGGTTTCTCAGAGAGAGCTAGAGCAATCCAGAAGGAGGTTTCAGAAAT
>DAOWHM010000001.1 GCA_030641425.1 Candidatus Bathyarchaeota archaeon
ACTATTGTGTCAAGCAGTAGATTTCCTTCTCCGCGAAATACGTATCCTGCGACTATACCTTCGACATTTATTGGAAGAGCCAATGTGTTTTCGAGGATTTCAAGTATGCCCTTTTCGGTTGTCCACAATGTTGTTTTCTTGTTTGCTTTGTAGACAGTGTTGCCTAGTTTATGATCTTGCCAGTTCATCTCTGATTCCTTCTTTCAAGAAATTTGGTGATGCGTTTTGCCATCTTGTATGCAGATCTTCCTGGGATGGTGATGAGATATCGTCCTCTGGCTTTTTCTTGGACTACTAGCCCTGCTTCTTCGAGGACATCAAGGTGGCTTGAGAGGGTGCTTGATGTGATTTCTGAGAGCTTTTCTTGCAGTTCGTTCATGTATTTTCCTCCCCTCATGAGCTCGTGTAGGATTTTCAGTCGGTATTCGTGGCCAAGGGCGCTCATGATTTGGGATGCTCTGGAAAAATTGATTTCTTTTTCATGTTCTTCCCAGGAAGGTTTTTTGTGTTTAAATATACCCATTTTTACTCCACGTGGCCCGATGAATATTGATTTCTCAAGTTCACCGTGGATACCCTCTGCTACTCCTTCCATGACGTCTGTGACATAGTCGTTTATGCGGTCGCCAACATCAATGTATATGCCCGGTTCTCTTTTCCGCTTTCTTTCAGTTGAGTCTTCAATTTTGTCTCTTAGATTTGCGATTTCTTCTTTGAGTTTTCTCATTTCCTCTTTCAGTTCTTCTGTCAATTCGTTTATAACCTCATTGGATTTTATGTTTGTCTAAGTTAATTAGACGATTATCTAATACAATTCGATAAATATAAAAATTGCTATAAACAACAGATCTCCCAAATATCTACTCACCCTTACTCTTTTTAACAGAAATAACTTACAGCGTAACTCACTCTATATCGTAAACGTGTCTCCAGCCTTCGGAGACACAGCCTGCAGACCAACCTCTCTCTTCACCCACCTGGCAAACCGTTCACAGTTACCTTCAGCCCCATGAACCGAAAACACCTTCGGATCACCCTCCAGATTCTTAACAACCTCTCGAAGCTGATTAGCCCCACAATGAGATGAGAAGTCAAAATGCTCCACCCGAGCCTCGACCTTTCGCAGCTTCCCATCGATTACACACATACCCTTCTCTAAGAGCTCATGACCTGGCGTACCTGGAATCTGATAACTCACAAGGAGAACAGCATTTTGTGGTTTTTTCCCCAACTGCGAAATGTAAAAGGCAGCTGGTCCGCCCTTCAACATGCCAGCCGGAGAAATAATCGCGCTTGATTTCCTCGCTGCAATTCGACGATCCCGCCACCCATCGATCCAGCTAGCTCCATGGACCGCGTCCAAGAAAAGGCGGGGGTCTCCCATAAACTCGGTGTTGTCCATCATAATGCGATTCGCTGCCCGAGCCATGCCATCTATGACTATTGGATATTCAAAATGATAAGCCGCAAGGATGCAGGCGATCTCTTGGGATCGCCCAATGCTGAAAGCAGGAATGAGAACAGCTCCACCTTTCTCAACAATCTCATTGACCAATGCGACAAACTTCTTCTCCAGCTCCATACGATCAGTATGATCAGTGTCTGCATATGTCGTTTCGATTATCACAGCGTCCAACTCT
Source organism: Candidatus Bathyarchaeota archaeon (assembly GCA_030641425.1). GTDB lineage: Archaea > Thermoproteota > Bathyarchaeia > Bathyarchaeales > SOJC01 > SOJC01. The sequence continues at coordinate 1,641 of DAOWHM010000001.1, forward strand.
CCAAATTCAGTATCTGCGGATGATAGGAGACGAGTTTTCGAAGTGTTGAAATCGCTTGTGAAAAGGATTCTCTTGCCTTCAGCTTCTAGGAGGACTTGGCAACTTCCAGGTATGTGTCCGGCGTCTAAGAACTGAAAGGTTATGTCTCCAATGGTTCTTTTCTCGCGATAGTTTGTGGGGAGGGAGTTCTGCATCATGGATCTTAATTCTAGATACTCAAAAGGGAGGTAGTAACCTGAAAGGTGAATGAAGTCTTTGATCAGTAGTTGGACCAACTCAAGTGTCAGACGTGTTGCATATAGAGGCTTTTTATCTTGTATGTAAAATATGGGTAACGCTCCCGAATGGTCGAGATGGCAATGGGTTAGTATCAGACCGTCTACGTCGTTGGGAGCAATATGCATTGGGAACCCAGGTCCATCGCCCATCATTACCCCATAATCTAATAAGAGCTGGGTTTTGTCAGTTTTCACTGCTATTCCTATTCTGCCGACTTCACGTGTGCCGCCTAGAAATTTAATTTCAATTGGAAACTCTATCAGCCTCCTCTCATTTCTGCTGGTTTGCCTTGCGCCCACGCAACAGGTTTTACCGCACCCTTTTGAATGGCTCTCAAGACGTCGTCAATAGATGGTTGAGCCTTTATTTCCGTATACACCGTCCACAGTTCATTCGCGCTATGGGCATCTGTTCCTGCTACGCCGGGCAGGTTTCTCATCCTTGCGAGGTTATGGGCCATCACGTTCTCTTTCTTTGTTGCAGTAGGATTTAAAACTTCAATAGCGTCAGCCTCGATGTTCATCGCCAGATCCTCAATTCCCATAGAACGGTAGGGGTGAGGTATGATGACTATGCCTTCACTAGCCTTGGCGAAATCCACAGCAGAGTATAGGTCTATGGGGATATTTGGCATTTCCTCAACCCCCAAGATAATTAAGTCTCCTTTCTTTGTGCTTATTTCAACACCGGGTAAAATTGTCAGGTCATTATAAGGACGGGCTAGCTTTTGAACTTGAAAATAGCCTTCTAAAGTATTGTGATCTGTTATGGCAACTACATTAATTGAGGGATGTGCGTGTAATTGGTCTACTAGGAGCCTTGGGCTAATTGAGGAATCGCCTGAAAAGGCTGTGTGCAGATGAAGATCTACTCGGAGCACGTTTCTTCTTCAAGCCACCGATTTCGAAGAGCTTCTAGAATATTGTCGAAGGACGCCTCGCTCAATAACTCCCTTACACCCAAGAATGTAATTGATAAATCTTTTCTCTTGATGCGTCTGCAAGCAGCTGAGATTTGGCCTTTCCAGACTATTCTGTCCTCAACGAGAAAGACTTCTTTGTAAGAAGATCGTGATATGTATCTTTTGACTTCTTGAGCGACATACTCAATGGTTTCTTTGTCTAAGGGGAGAGCGATCTCATATTGAGATAAGGGATAGATTTCATCAAGCTCTAGTGGAATTATGCCGAATGGTGCTGCATAAACACAGTAATGCATTAGTTTGTGGATTTCTGGGAATTTTTGTTGCATCCTCTTCTGTAGATCCTTTATGGCTTTTGCCTTGTGAAAAGGTCGCTTCGTGGATTGAGGTAGCAATATGAGGGTTCTTGCTTTCTGTGGAGGCGCATATCTCTCCTCAAGAGATTTTCTGTGTCGTACAATTTCAGGGCGCATCAGCCCTAAGCTGCTGAAAAAGAGTAGCCCACTTCTTTTCGTTACTGGACTATATCGTTCTACATACGATTCATATTTCTTGAGTTGTTTTACTGCTTGAAGCAGTGCTGGGTGGGCACAGGCTCTTGCTTCTAGGTGTTCCCAGAGTCGACCTTCAATTATACATTGCTTAATTCGCCTAATCTCTGCAAGGCTTGCGTAGAGATTGTGCTTTGCCAATGTTCCATGTCTCTCTTCGTTAGTCATCTCCTTAATCTTTTTTAGAGTGTTCTTTGTGCAGATTGGGCAGGAGCATGGTAGGTATTCGAGTCTGTCGAGTCTCTTTGTACCGTATTCGGTCATATAGCGGTCTTGCCTTGCGAAGATTGAATATGCTGCTGAGTCAAACATGTCGCATCCAAGGGCTACGATTAGAGCAAACATGAAGGGATGTCCTGCACCGAAGAGATGTAAAGGTCTCTGTGGTGGCAGATTCATCTTTGTGGTCATAATCATGTCCACTAATGTGTCGAAGTGGTACTGCTCCATGATAGTTGTAGGGCTTCCTAATGCGTGGATTTGAAAGGGTAGTTCTCCAACTTTTCTGGCTGAATGAGCGACTAACTTGAGGTGTTGTCCTCCTTGCACGGGGGCAACCCACAAAATGTCATTTCGGGTTTTGATCTCTTCTAGTTGCTTGGCGCGTCTTATTGTTTCTTCGACGGTTCGACGCGCATATTCTTCCTTTGTGTTCCAGCTTGTCGGTATGTCTAGGATTGTGGCGATATCTGAGGAGATACCCTCTTGAAACTCGACAATCTCTTCTGGATGGACATCAACTTTGCCATAAAC
>DAOWHM010000125.1 GCA_030641425.1 Candidatus Bathyarchaeota archaeon
CATATGAAGTTCAGGCCTAAACGTGCCCTCAAAGCCATAAATTCATCCCCTAAAGTACCGATCCTGCCATCAGACAAAACGTCAACAATGGGATAACGTCTTTCATCAGGAATCATAGAGAGATTCCTGTAGTAGTAGTCTCTTGTTCGACCAGTCTTCTTCAACGTTTCTCCTTCTATCCTTACCTCTCTCAACCTATCTAAATAGTCAGCAACTTCTAAAAGCTTAGTTTTTCGGAGGTTCCTATAAGGATAGGATCGATGTAGAATTTCCAGAATTTCTTCAACTCCGCAGTTTCGTTTATCCATTAAGATGCCTGCGATTTGATGAGCTAGGACATCTAGAGCATTCTCATGGATTAGAAGGGGTTCAAGTTCGCTATTGCGTGCCTTCTTAGCAGCAGCAAGAGACTCTAAAGTATCTTCAGAAAAAGCTGAAATGATGATGCCCTTTGAGGTCAGGTGTAAACGATGTCCACTCCGACCAACCCTCTGGATCAAACTTCCTACTTGCCTAGGAGAAAGGTATTGGATCACAAGGTCAATCGTTCCTATGTCGACTCCAAGTTCCATGGTGCTTGTGCAGACTATAGCCTTCAAGACGTTTGTTTTGAATTCATCTTCGATTCGTCTTCTCTCCTCCTTACTTACGGATCCATGGTGGACTGCGATGTCGTCGGTGAGTAGGCTGAGCTTGTGACCGAGCATCTCAGCGTTGGTGCGGCTGTTGACGAAGATTAAGGTTGAAGTGTGGGTTTTAACGAGAGTTAGGATACGTCGGATTCTCGCTGCAGCTTCAGGTGCTGTTTTCAAGGTTTGAGCCAAGTCGTAGTCTGAATCTGTTGGGATAGGGTACTCGATTGAGTATGTGAAGCTCTTGGGTAATTTTACATCAACGACCTTTACTGGCCTGTCTGCCCCAGCCACGAATTTAGCAACCTTTATCGGGTTCTCTACGGTGGCAGACAATCCTATCCTCTGAAAATCTTTTCCCACTAGCTCTGTGAGTCTTTCAAGGGCAACTGACAGTTGGATTCCCCGTTTCTCTGTTGCCAGTTCATGGACTTCGTCAATCACCACGCATTGCACGTGGCTTAGATGTTGCTGCATGCGTGAGCCGGGAAGAATCGCTTGCAGAGTTTCTGGTGTGGTCACAAGTATGTCAGGAGGATGAATTGCCTGCTTTCTACGAACCTTTGTATCAGTGTCACCATGACGGACTTGAATTTCTATGTTGAGCTTCAAACCCCAAAGGGACATTCGACCTATCATATCTCGATTTAAGGCTCTGAGAGGAGTGATATAGAGGACAATGATTCCCTCTTGTTCAGGTTCTTTAACAATTCGGGAGAATAAAGGTAGGAGGACTGCTTCAGTTTTTCCACTTCCAGTAGGTGCTACAAGGAGAAGGTTTTCGCCATTGAAGACTATGGGAATTGCCTTCTCTTGAGGTTCCGTTGGCACATGAAATCCCAGTTCTTCTAGGATTGACTGAACTGGCTTCGCCAACATCTGGAATACTTCAGCTTCTTCGCTCAACTCAACCTAGCCAAAGTGGCAGCCTACTTATTCATAATCTTTTTGAAGAATCCAACTCTACGATAACTAGCCTCTAAAGTGTAAAGAGAACGGGAAAATGAGAAAACGGGCTGGTTTGGCTTATGGCTCTGAGGGTCCGGAAACGTACGCCCAAACTGTCACCAGTAGAACTGTCAAGAATGCACCTGCGAAGCCGGATAGGAACCATTCGAGTGCAATTTCTGGGAAGATCAGCAATGAAAGCCATGGGATGACGTACCTGCCTGTGAAGTTAGCCACTATCCCGGCGATGAAGCCAAGTAGCCCGAATATGAGAAATACTCGAATTCTCTCATTCACGATTTTCACCTTGACCAACATACTACTAGGGAGCCCCTTTTTAGGCTGACTGACACGAAACTGTCTACAATTGAAAACGAGCTCCGGTTCTCTTTTAATGTAGGATTTAAAGGCTAAACCGATTCTGAATTGCTCTATACTGCCAGATATATACGTAAGTGTTTAGTGCATAATAACAATGTAATAATAGATTTTTAACCTCCTCCATTTTCTAGGAGGTAAACTAAATTATGACAGAAAGATTTGCTAAGCGATGGGAAGAAGGCCCAAGCAAGCAACCATTTACAACCAGAATTAAAGAGTCTATGAAACCACCAGGTCCCTTAAAGCCGCGAATGGATATTGCGATACGACGAATTGAGGTTCAAGTTCAAAGACTTGACCATGCAAGTGATCGATTCACAGAACGCGACAAGAAAATCTTTGACAGAATTGTAGATGCCTACACGAAACATGATATGGCACGCGCAAACGTCTTCGCCAATGAACTCGCTGAAATACGAAAGATGGAAAAGATGATAATGCATGGGAGACTCGCCCTAGAACAGATCGTGCTCAGACTGAGAACTGTCTCCGAACTTGGCGACATCGTAACAACTCTAGCTCCAGCGGTCGGTGTACTCCGCACAGTAAAACACGGTATGTCAGCAATCTTCCCCGAAGCAGAGAGAGAACTTGGACAAATAGGGAATCTGCTGAATGGTATAATAATCGACGCAGGTCAAAGCTCGGGTTTAACAATAAATTTCGACGCAGCAAACGAAGACGCCCAAAAAATCCTCACGGAAGCATCTTCAGTAGCAGAAACCAAAATTAAAGATAAATTCCCGGAGTTACCAGCAGGCATTCCACAAATTGGACAAGGAACCACTGCAGACACAACCACTTAGACTCGAAGGTGAATCAGGTGACCAACTATGTCTGAATCGACATCAAGCATCATCACGTACCTCGGGAAACCAGTCAAGGATGACCATGGTCATGTCATCGGCACTATGGCGTCATTTCTTGCCACTCCCGGAGGAAGAATTGACGGAGTGTTCATTGAACATGGTGATGGTAGCATCAAAAGATATTCGAGGGATCAAATAAAGACGGAGAACAACGAAATCATACTCTACTCAACCCTGAAGATGAAAGCTAACAACTTCTGCAACCAAATTCCACTCCTCTGGCGAAAAACCCAAGCCCTAAAAGAACTCAACGAGAAAAGAAAAATCCCGGAAGCCATGTACGGCGATTTGTACGCTAGCTTCGAAGGTGCCTTAAACCAGTTGAAAACAGAAGCAGAAGACGCTATAGCTGAAATCGACAACGAACTCCAGAAATGCAACCGACGAATCAAAGAATTGAATTCAGCCCTAATCAACCTAGAGCTTGAAAAAGAGATAGGACAAATCGACGAAGAATCCTATCTAATCGCCATCGAATTGGTGAAAGAAGGACTAAAGCGAGCCAACGCAGAGAAGAACGACTTCAAAGACCTAAAAAGTAAATTAGACAACAACCTTCTAGGAGAAACCAAAGTCATAGAAGAAGAACAGCCAGTTGAGAACCAAACGGAATCCACCCCAGACCTTGAGCCTTTGAGCACTCCGCTTCCAGAACCCCCCGAGTCTTCGGGGGAATCCCCTGTTGTAGTATACGTAAAAAACGTAGACAACCCAAATCCTTAAAGGCTGAAATTGTGGGCGGAGGCAAAAAGCCATTCGAAATTTCTTCAGGTCAGAACCTCCACCCCTCGACAGAGTCATACTGAAATCCATACGACGACTCAAAATTCAACATTCCAAACTGGAACAAGCACGAGTAAGACTTCAAGAGAGAGACAAAAAGCTTTTCAGCGCATGCACCTTCGCATTGGCCAAGAAAAACAAAGCACGCGCTACGATGTGCGCAAACGAACTAGCAGAAGTTAGAAAGCTTACAACAATTCTATCTCAAACCCAAATCGCCATCGAACGAATAACCCTCAGACTAGAAACCATCAAAGAACTTAGCATAATTATGATCGACCTTAAGCCAGCATTAGGCTCCCTGAAAAACATCACATCAAACCTCGTCAAGATAATGCCAGACATCGCCTCGGAACTAAACAATGTAAACAACAGCATCCAAGATACATTAAGTGTGACGAAATTATCTCCTGAACCACCAACGATACTGACAAACCCGAAAACTCCAGAAGGTCAAGAAATCCTCAAGGAAGTCAACACATATCTAGAACAGAAAGTCATTGCACGACTCCCAGAACCACCACCATCTGAAACTCAACCACAGACAACGCAGCCTGAACAGAAACTTAGAGAAATGGTTGCGTTGGTAGTGGGGGGCTCGGAATCTCAGGAAGTTGAGCGAAATGAAACTAATGAACCGCTTCCATCAGTTGAATCCGTAAAAACACAATGCATCTCTCTTAAAAAAACGGACGCAGAATCTCTCGAAGACGAAGTGTTTGAATACATCAAAGAACGCAAAGGACTAATCAACGTAACAGACTGTGCCTTGAAACTGAAGATCCCGCCCAAACATGTGGAGAGGATATTGGAAGAGCTCTACGCAAAAGGAAGAATAGTTCCTGGAAGTGATTAGATGAGTGCTTCTCAAGAACTTGAACAGGCAGCGACAAACTACGCAATGGAAGCAGTTAGACTCGACAAGCAAGGTTCAAATGGAATGGCTATTACGATGTATCAAAAAGCCATAGAGACTCTATTAAAGATAGCCCACTTATACCCCGAATATAGCCTGAACAAAGTCTACATCCAACGAGCGATGGCATATCAAGAAAGAGTAAAAGTTCTCCAAGGAGGTATGCCACTGAAACCTGACATCCACCAACCTGACGCAGAACCACCATCACTTAAGAAGGATGGAAAAGCGAGCTATGACGAACTCATCATGCAGGAGAAACCTAACGTAAGATGGCCAGAAGTCATAGGTTTAGATCCTGCAAAGAAAGCCATCAAAGAAGCAATAGTCTACCCCGTCCAAAGACCAGACTTATTCCCCTTAGGATGGCCAAGAGGCATACTACTTTTCGGTCCTCCCGGCTGCGGAAAGACCTTAATCGCCGCTGCAGTCGCCACAGAGATCGACGCCAACTTCATCTCAGTAGATGCAGCCTCAATAATGTCCAAGTGGCTTGGAGAGGCTGAGAAGAATGTCGCAAGACTTTTCGAATCTGCAAGGAAGTCAGCCAACAACGGAAAACCTGCCATCGTATTCATCGATGAACTAGACTCGCTAATGGGGAGACACTCAAATGAAGTCGGTGGTGAAGTCCGAGTGAGAAACCAATTCCTGAAAGAGATGGACGGTATAATAGACAAAGGCAAAAGACTTTACGCATACGTCATTGGAGCCACAAACAGACCTTGGGACCTAGATTGGCCATTTATCAGAAGATTTCAGAAGAGGATAATTGTCCCTCTACCAGACCACCACTCACGACTACAGATGTTCAAACTCTACACTAACAGCTTAAATTTAGACTCGACCTTACGTCTTCATGAACTAGCCAGACTCTCAGAAGGATTCTCTGGAAGTGACATAAAAGACTCCTGCCAATCATCCTACCTTAGAGTAATCGGGGAATTTTTCGAATCAGGCAGAGCAGAAGACAGCAACGCCAAACCTAGACAAGTCAACATGAAAGACTTCCATCAGATCCTCGAAGACCGGAAACCAAGCGTCTCCCTTGACATGGTTGCATCCTACGCCAAATGGTTTGACGCCTTCAAAGCCCTCTAACTTGAAAGAATGGCTTTACAGAGGCCTCGGAAAGATATGAAGAATTTGCAGCTTAATTGTTTTAACAATAAGCAAAACCTCCTTTCTCCCTTCCGCAAATGTCTTCACATCCTGAAAAAGCCTCTAAAGCCTAGTTTTTATCTCATCTAGAGAGTTTATGTTTCACTTTCGGTTTCTGTATATAACTACTTCAGGTTCTTTCCTGAATCTAACGAACTCGCAGCCATTCTCGATCAAGTGACCATCCTCCACTAATGTTGTTGCGTAGGGTATGTGCTATTCATCATCCTTAGGGAAGTTGACGCGTGCTTGCGGATGATTATTTAGGATGTGATAAAATCTAGTAGGATATTTACTCTCCAACATCGCGCACAATTCATGTGTGCGTATCGAATCTTAAAACTAAGAACACAGGACAAGGTCAGGATGATCCCATGTGGGAGAGAATAATATCTACTAGCTGTTCGTGGTCTCTAAGGACATCCACGACTGGAATCTGTAGTCCTTCAGCAACTTTTGAAGTAACGCATGTAAACGCTATTATTGGATGAAAGTTCGCGGATGCTTCTGTAGCTTCTTCGAAGCTTTTGATGGCGACAATTTTAGGCACTGTTGACTCTCTGGAGATTAGTTTTCTGAAGCCCTCCAAAATGACAACATCTATATCGCTTCCACAGTACTCGACAATCTTCTCAAACCTTAGTTTTGTGGTGTCAATCTTCTTCATCATGCCAATTTCTTGGTTCGCGATAGTGAGCACAGTCTGGGCTCCTGCTTGCCAATGTCTCCATGTGTCTTTTCCCTCAGTATCCAACGTGAAGTCGGGTTCTGAGACATGTTTGATAGTAGCCACATGATATCCCCGTTCCGTCAGGCCTTCAACTAAAGCTTCTATAGTCGTTGTTTTCCCTGATCTTTTACTTCCTAATACTGCAATGACAAACATGCTATGGCAACATCCATATTGATCACTACAGGAAGGGTTTCTAGCATTAATTGGTTTTTAAGAGAATGCATTTGGCCTTCCCGAGATCCTAAAGCTGATAAAAGATGGGTTTATTGGATTTCTTCGATGGTTATGGCTTGGACGGGGCAGGATTCAGCTGCTTCTTTGGCACAATCGTATTGGTCTTCAGGAATCTCCCCAGTTGATTTCTCTTCAGTCGTTGTCTTACTATACTCATCTACTACTCGGGTCTTTCCATTGTCATCTCCAAGAACAAAAACTTGTGGACACAAGTTGGGAGCTACCCCACATGCTACGCAAGCATCTCTATTAACCACAATCTTGTACTTCATCATATCACCTGCTTCGGTAAAGCCATTAGTCAGACTCTTTAGTTTTTCGATTTACCCCTAGTTCTGCGTGAACTCCTGACGTAGATGTCAATTTTGAAGAGTTAGCTGTCTCCGCGCGGTCATACCCTTTAAGGTCGATAGCCCTTCAGCAACACGATTGATAGGACAGCTGCCAATATGTCCGCGGTTGTTCCTGGATTGAGTTTATTCTTCGGTCCCCGTAGCTCAGAGTCTAATTTAGAAAGCTTTTCTCTTCCAGCAGAAGCCATTAATCCTCCTAATTTCATAATGTCCCCAGCCTTTGAGGATATTGCTTTCGCTTTCCTTAGGCCAACCTTTCTCATTATTAATGTGTCTGGAACCTTCGCAAGAATTTCAAGAAAGGTGTGTATTATAGCAGTTTCAAGGTTGCCAGTTTCCTTTAGCTGCTGGGTGAAATAGGGGAATCCAACGTCAAAAGTCACAGGGTATCTCTCCGTCCACTCCCTTGAGATCGAATCGTACCGGGCTGAAATCTTGAAGACTTCATAAAGAGTTATCTTCTCCTTTAGTAGCTTCGTCTTTGATCTTGGGTCTTCTACGTCTAGGGTAGGTGCTTTTCCAGCTAGACCATTCGGACCTGCCATGTTTATTGCTTCGTAAACTGCCACTGCATCCGAAGGAGTTGTTGATTCAACTACAAGTCTGATATTTTTCCGCAAATTAGGAAGTGAAATCCTCTCATTTTTAACCAACGAAATTCCTGCTGCTGCAGCGATTGGGGAAAGCAGAAGAACTGTTCCCAGCAAAGTGTTGCCGCCACTCTGCCAAGCATTAATGTTGATGACTGCTTCTTTTATGATTGCTCCGATTTCTATCTGCTCCGGTTGAATCGCTCCTTCGGATACCATGATTCCTCGTTGTGCTGCATGTTCAAAACTTGGTCTCACTGCTACTGCAGATGCTAAGAAGTGCTCAAACTTTGTGGTCTTAAAATCAACCTTTCTGTTTACGTTTCCAGGTTTAGGTGCACTCACTTCAAAGAGGATTCCTAGCTGAAGACAGCTGGAAACGTATTCCGCAATTTCAAACTTGTTTGAGCTCAAGGAAATCTGATCTAAGAACAGAGAACGCAAGTTTTATTAACGTTGTGTAAAAAACTACACAGCAATTTACTAAATTACACAGGGATATTATATGAGTAGGGAATATGTAATAAGCACGGTTTTCATCGCCCTAGTTTCGGTCTGGGTCGCACTGATGCTTGGCACCGCTCTTATACCGGTGTATCCAATCTTTGGAACTCCAGCGCAGATTACGATGTCAAACATCCTCTTCTCTGGCCTCACAGCGCCGATTCTAGGTCCTTTGTGGGGTACGGTTGCTGGTTTTGTATTCGGCTGGTTAGTCCCATTCGTTAATCCTGCAACGTCAATTGGCTTGTTCACATTTCTAACCCCTACTTTGGCAGCTTTGATGAGTGGACTTCTTCTACTCAACCGATGGAAAGAGGCCACATTCATCCTCTTGGTTCAGATGATTGTCTGGTTTTCACATCCCTTCGCTTGGTATGAAAGTATGCTGATCATTACATGGCAATACTGGTTTGTCCTAATTCTGATCATTACTCCTCCCATAAGAAAATGGCTAATCAAAACAATCGTTACAAGAGATGAGAGAAGCTTGCCTCTAGCCTTGTGGTGCTTGGCTTGGGTAGCACGTATTGGAGGAGACGTGGCTACAGGAAACAACATCGCTGTTTGGGTATTAGGTTGGGGAACACCTGAAATGTATCCATTTTGGGCCCCCCTAACCGCCTACTAC
>DAOWHM010000014.1 GCA_030641425.1 Candidatus Bathyarchaeota archaeon
AAAGCGAGAGAATCGCCTTCCTCCGATTTAATCCTTCACTTCTCAGCTTCCCGATGTCGTAGTTAAGTGATAATTTAGGATTCTTGTATCCAGTTTCTTGATATATTTGCAGAAGCTTGTCATACATCTCTTTAGTGTTTGCTGATGGCATCGAGTTCACAAAAAATACAAATGCTTCAATTGCATTTAAAGGTTCGAAAACCGATAACACCCTTAATGAATGCGCATAAAGGAGCTGCTTAAAGAATAGAGGATATCGTACAGGTGGAAGTAATGACCAAAACTACGCATCTAATGGTTCTGATCTTAACCGTCAATGCCATAGCGATACTTGCTCAAGTCACAGCATCAGCTGTCGAGTATCCTACTGATATGCCTGTTGTCTACGTGGATCCTCAAGAAGCATTTGGCGCAGAAGGAACAACTTTCACTGTTAGTATTAAGATCTTCAATCTTACAGATCAGTTCTACCAGACAAATAGTCTGTGGGAGATAGGTGAGCCGCTACCACCCCCAGGCACTCTGCACAATTACTCTCTTGGCAACATGTATGGATTCAACATAACCTTCAGTTGGGATCCTACAACCTTAGAATATGTCAGTCGATCTGTATTGACTCCTGTAGAAGACTATCCAGAAGGCGTTCTTCACGCACCGATAATAATTTTCCAAGACGAAGTGGATTCTCTAGCCGGTGAATATTCCCTTTCTCAAAGCTCATGGCTGCCTGTGGAAGCCTTCAACTGCCCCGACAAGAACGCCACAATATTTTCCATGACCTTCAGAGTGAAAGAGGAGAAAGCAAGTTCTCTGCGTCTTGAAAGTGTTGAACTCATGCTTGATCCAATTCTCGCCATTAAGCCAGGCGTTCTTGACATAATTCCTCATTTAACAGTGGATGGCGAATTTAACCGTGCAAGAACTACGCGTATTGTCAGTATGGATATTGGAACGTTGGTTGGTTCTCGCTGGCATAATCCCGTGATTTCAGGAGAAGAGGTTAGTGTGCGAGTTTTTATATTCAACGAAGGGGACATCACGAACTTTTATAACCTAACTCTATACAATGATGGCAATCTCTTAGCATGGTGGAAAGGTGAAACCTTGGGTCGAGGTGGAAGCAGAACCCATGACTACACGTTTAGAACTACTTCTTTGGGTGGAGGATTTCATAGAGTCACAGCTATAATTTCCGTCTTGCATTATAAGACCATAATCATTGACTCTTTCACTGGAAATTTTACCTTAATTTATGGACCATTACTCAGCATTGGGAAGACACCAACTGAGATACAACAGAATGAAACAATGACATTAAGTGTCGACTCAAGCTTTCACCAAGATCCAACTAGTTACATTTTAGACTATACATGGCTTCTCTACGAACCCGAAGCTGAGATCCCGACATTCGAATACAGAGGAATAAGCATAACTCACAGGTTCACCAAAAACGGAACATGGACAGCTATACTTACTATTGAAGATAATTGGGGAATTACCTTCGATCCACTTCGCAAAGCCACTGCACCCTATCAAAGAAACATCATAATCGACGTTGGCGTGGTTGGGGAACCTAAACCTATTCTTACACAAGAACAAGCGACAGTGATCATAATCTTCATCCTTATGACAGTTGCCAGCATTGCTGGCTACACTCTAGGGAAGTGGCGCGGCTAGACTCACCATCATAGGGTAACCTAGATATAACCTTGTTTAAGAATCCTAGGCCAGTGGAACCCTATTGGAGGCGTACGTGTTCGAATTATTTTGCCTGAATGTGCAGACGCAGGTCTTCAATACCCTTTAAAAATGTCGAACCCTTATCAGTAACACCATATTTCTTTCCATAAGGCGCATGCATCTCGCGAATATAACCCATGTTAGTAAGAAAGAGTAAATACTTGTTCAACTGGTCATAACTCAAGCTCGCATGCTTCATAATGCTGTACTTCGTTCCGCCCCTTTCCGAACGCTTGATAGTCTTCATAACATCCCTAAAAATCGTGACTCTGTCCCTATACTTAAATGAACACAGATTTATTGGGTCGAAATCAAACATTCTCCTTAACCATATAATTAAAGGACTATTCACACTTTTAGGTTTTTGCTTTTCGCCGGCTAAACCTATACGCTCGAAGTTTGCCATGAACGATTATAATAGCTCTACCTTAGATTTAAGTGGAAGAATTTCTATTAAGAGAAGCCTTTATTTTGTCTCTCTCCAATCTTTCCCAAGAGTAGAAATGAAAGGAATCAGACAAAAGGTTGAGGCAGCAATAGAAGAAATTAGGCCCAATTTACAAGCAGATGGTGGAGACATTGAACTCGTCGATGTAGAAAATGGCGTTGCTAAGGTAAGATTGAAGGGAGCATGCGCTGGTTGCCCCATGTCAACAATGACAATAAAGTTGGGTGTCGAAAACTTCCTAAAGAAGAAGATCCCCGAAATTACTAAGGTCGAAACAGTCTAGGCTAAGATAGCTCTCACATGCTAACGCGTGAACAACTATTGCCTTTGGAAAGGGAATCCTATGAGGCTGAACCTAGTGAGTATGCTGTCGTCTACTAATGCTCTGTTACCCCAGTAAAGCGTAGCTTCTCCAGTTTCATTGCAGGTGCTGTAACATCTTCTAGGATTTCAAGATCTTTTCCGAGCATCGGAACGATCTTTAAAGCAGAAAGCATACTGTCCGTATATCTAAGATTCACCACGGGCTTCGTGAGCTCGCCATCTTCAATAAGAAACGTGCCATCTCTCGTTAATCCAGTTAGAATAGCCTTTGACGGTTCAACAGGGTTGGTGTAGTGGAATCTTGTTATGAAAAGGCCCCGCTTAGTTTCTTGAATCATCTCTTCTTCAGAGGCATCACCTGAAGCTATGAGAATATTGAAGGGCATGGGTCTACCTCTAAACCCAAATATTGGCGGTAGCGCATGTCCCGTACTCATTCTTCCTTCTTTTCCAGCGGTGAAAGAGTCGTAGCAGATGCTTTTTTCTGAAACTCTGCCTTCCACAACTAGTTGGATTTTTACTTTTGGAACACCTTCACCATCTATTGGAAACTTGTATAATGTTCTAAGGTTTCTTGGATCGTCGTAAGCGTTCAGTTTTTTATCAAATACTCTCTTGCCCAAGTTGTATTTCACGAAGGATTGCCCGTCTTGATAGCTTGTTGCGGAGAAGCTCATATATCCTAGATACATGAAGAGGGTCGCGACTGCTCGAGGTGAGAGAACTACTTCATATTCACCGATTGGGATCTTGCACGGGTTTACGCTCCTTATCGATTTCTCTGCTGCTTGACGACCTACTTTGGCAGCGTCGATATCTCCTACCTTTCTTGAGTATTGTTCCTCCGAGCTGAAGCCTTGAGAATTTGCTGACTTTGAGATAACAGTGGTTTGAATAGAGGCTATTGCGACCTCTGTCCAAGCTGAAATTCCCAACGAGTTGACAACTGCGAAGGCTAGGGACTCTATGGAGAAGGACCCCGCAACTGCCCTGACCAACTGTGATTTAGAGTGAGCTGCGTCTATTGCTTCTTTAACTCTTTCTGCTCTATAGTCCGGTGTGCATTCTGTTGTCTCTTTATGGTAAGCATCCTTTATCGGTGCCCACTTCGTGGGTTCTGGCAGGCTTTTGAAGTCTTTGTTTGGAGGAGTTACTCGCGCAACCTTGACTGCACTACTTACAGCGTCTTTGATTTGTGCCTTTTCCAATGAGTTCACAAGTAGGTTGCCGATTTTTTGGCCAGCTACTACTTTTATCGCAATTCCGCCCCTTTTTGAGGCGACATTTTGGTGAATTTGCGAGTTGGCATACCTCGTTAGGGCCGAATTAACTTGAAAAGCTGCAACTTGAACTTGATTTACTCCGTCCTGCTCAAGCGCTTGCTCCATTGTGTTTTTAGCAATTTCTAACAATCGTTTGGTTGTCACTCCTTCACTCTCCGTTACTTGATTAGACCCACCTGTGTTTTTTTGAAGCGAGCAGAACCACAGCCGTGACCTACGTACATAACTTGTCCTGGAACTCCCTTTCCACAGTTAGGTGTACCCCACATCATCCAATCGTCTTTACTTATTGCATCACATGAACCCCAGAATTGTGGTGTAATGCCTGTATATGTAGGGTTTCTAACCATTCCCTCTCTGCTCCCTCTTTTAACCTTCCATCCTATCTCAGCGCCAAACTGGAAGTTCAGACGCCGGTCATCTATGCTCCATGACCTATTTGTCTGCATCAGAATTCCATCGCGTGTATCCTCAATCAACTCTTCAGCTTTCCAGTCACCTTCAAGTAGGTTGATATTTGTCATTCGAATTAGGGGTAGTTTTAATGGTGAGTCAGCCCGCATACCACCACTACTTTCTTTCAGCCCTAACAACGCAGCTGTCTCTCGTGAGGACTGGTAGCCGACGAAGACACCTTCTTTTACTAGGTATATCTTCTTAGCAGGGATTCCCTCATCATCGTAGCCAAATGTGCCCAATCCTCCCGGCACAGTTGCGTCAGCAACAATGTTGACCTTCTTTGATCCATACCTAAATGTGTCAAGCTTGTCGGGTGTTAGGAAGCTTGTTCCTGCGTAGTCTGCTTCCATACCCAAAGCTCTGTCTAGTTCCGTTGGATGTCCACAGCTTTCGTGGATTTGAAGGGCTAGCTGATCGCCTGTGATGATTAAATCTTTGGTGGCGGATGGGCATCGCTCTGCACCTAGTAGCTGCAGGGCTTCTTGCCCGACTTTCTTGGCTTCTTGAGTTAGTTTTAAGGATTCGAAGAATTCGTAGCCACTTGTCGAGAAGTTTCCTCGAAAAGAACTAGGATAAGACCGTCGTTGAACTTCACCATTTTTTATGGCAACCGCCATTAAGCCTCCACCACACCATATTATCTGTTGATGGATCTCTGTGCCTTCAGTGCTCATTAACAACTTCTTTTCCCGCTTCGTCCTGAAGAAGGAATAGGAGACTTTTATCAGAGGAGACTGCTTCGCTATAATGCGTTCTGCTTCCATTAGTATACCCATCTTCTCGTCGAGAGGAATTTTAAATGGGTCTTTCCTTACTGGTGTCGAATAATTTGCTTTCTTTGCTTCGAGGTTTCGAAGCGAGACAGGTTTCTTGTTAACCTTAGCGCTTGCTCTTGCAATGGTGACGGCTTTTCGCGCTACTTTCACGACTTCACTCTTTGTCACATCTACGGATGCGGCAAATCCCCAAGAGCCCTCTGCTAAAACACGAAGACCGAAACCTTTCATTCTTGAAATGTGTACTTCTTCTGGCACACCATTCTTCACAGTCAGGTTTTCGTCAAGAATCTCACCAATTCTTACATCAGCATATGTGGCCCCTGTTGCTATAGCTTCTTCTAGACCTCTTTTGCCAAGATCAAAGGATATTTTAAACTCCTCCTTTAGTTTGCTGGCTATTAGCTAACACCTTTAGAAACAGCTATTTGAGTTTTGTCACTGGCGCGTGTTTCATACTAGCGCCATTTTTTGGTTCTCAAACTTTCGTGTAAATCAGTCATCCAGCGGTTGGCATTGAGGGCAGATGTAACTACTAGTTGCTCCTGTCTTTATCTTCTCAATTTCTGTTCCGCACAGGGGGCAAGGTTTTCCAGGTTTATAGGCGATCTTGAATTGCTTCATATCATAGCCACCCTTATTGCCATAGAAGTCCCGTTCATATGCTAGACCGCCATGATCTATGCTTTCTTTTAAGACAGACTTCATAGAATTGTAAAGGTTAGTTATTTCTATATCATTAAGTGAAGGAATCTTCCTTTTCGGGTGAATCTTAGCGTTGAAGAGGATATCCTGAACGTAGACATTGCCTATGCCAGCGATGTTCTTTTGATTAAGAATGAAATTCTTTATAGCGCCTCGTCTTTTGTTGAATAATCTTCTGAAATAGTCTATTGTAAACTCTTGATCCAAAGGTGTCTTCGCCAATCTAGCAGTTAATTTGTGGCTACTGAGTTCATTGGTTGGCACAAGATGCAAGTAACAGAACCACCAGACGCGGATGGTGAAGCCTGATCCGTCATTTAGAGTAAGCTTTATTTGGTGTTTTTCAGGGAGTTTGGTTCCTTCTTTGAAGTGTATTACATCAGCACCCATTCCTGGGTTGAATAGTAGAGTGTAATCTTGATTGATTGCGATGAAGAGCCATTTGCCGTGGTTCTTTACAGATTTGATGGTTTTTTCAATAAGGGTATTTTTGAACTGTTCAAAAGGTATGTTCAGGCATTTGGGATTAGCCACCTCGACTGCTGAAATCTGTCTTCCTGCTATCTCCTTTTGCATCTGTTTAGCCAGAATAGTTAATTCCGGAAGTTCCATTACGACACCATACAAACAGATTGTTGGTGTGCTAATAGAGGGTTTCCTTCTTTAATCGTTTCCACTATCCGCTTGAGAGGAACACCGATACGTGCTCATTGATAGTGTTGCTTTTGCATGCATGCTTCTGTTTCATAAGACATTTCCATAAGTTCCACTAATTCTCTGCAACCAGCGAAAATGGAATGTAGCCTATGGCTTCTTTGCGAGATCAGGAAATCATCGACTTGTATCGCAGAATTAGCGAATCCCTAGCAGATCCTTCAATGTTGGCTCAACTCAAAAAATTCTTTTACAGAAGGCTGTATCTATCGGAGCTGCTGGAATGGACTCACTCAAGTGGAATTTAACAAGGGTAGTATTGTTCGACATAATAATCCACTAGAGATAATTGAATATGGTCAGGGAAAGTGCAGAGAATTCAACATGTTATTCAACGTTATCTGTCTAGCCAATGACTATCGCGCCAGACTAATCCTAGACCTGTCAGACCATGTATGGGTGGAGATTTGGGACGAGAAGCTAGATAGGTGGGTTCACATCGATCCTTCGGAGAAGAGGATAGATGATCCTGAAATGTATGAGAGAGATTGGAAGAAGAACTTGAAGGAAGTGTATGCTTTTGAGAGAGGTAAACTTCAAGATGTAACGAAGAACTATAAGCGACGAAAGTAGACGACTGACCATAGCTAGTATCTCTTGATTCGCTTAGATCTGTTGTCTTATAGATTTCGGTATCTTTCTAGTTCCCAATCTGTGACTGATCGTTCGAATTCATTCCATTCCGTGGTTTTGACTTCTAGATATTGGTTGAAGGTATGGGAGCCTAACGTTTCCTTCATCAAATTGCTTCTCTTGAACTCTTCTATCGCTTCCTTAAGGTTCGATGGCAAAGTCTTGATGTAAAACTTTGCGAGTTTTTTGTCATCAAATCCATACACGTCTTCCTCTACTGGATCGGGAGGTTCGATCTGTTCTTCTATGCCCTTGAGACCTGCAGCCAGCATTACAGCGAAGGTTAAGTATGGATTACAGCTTGGATCGGGGCATCTTAATTCGAGTCTCGTTGATTTCTCTCTTCCTACACTGTGCCTAGGAACTCTAATCAATGCAGAACGGTTTCGTTGCCCCCAGCAAATGTAGACGGGGGCTTCATATCCGCGAACAAGACGTTTATAGCTGTTTACAGTGGGGCATAGGATAGCTGCGATTTCACGGATGTATTTGAGCTGCCCTCCCATGAAATGGTATGCTAATGGAGATAGGTTGTACTTATCAGATTTTTTGTGGAATAGGTTTCGATCTTTTTTGTTGAAGATTGATTGGTGTGTATGCATTCCGCTTCCGTTTACGCCGTAGATTGGCTTTGGCATAAATGTTGCATGAAGGTCTTTGTCGCCCGCCACAGTTTTGATGCATTGCTTAAGAATCATTACGTTATCCGCGCTCTTCAGCGCCTCAGAGTATTGGATATCGATTTCGTGTTGACTTGGAGCACATTCATGGTGGGTCATCTCGACTTTTATGCCTAGCTTCTCTAGAGTAGATACCATCAATGCTCGTATGTCGGTCGTATAGTCTCGAGGAGAGAAGTCGAAGTATCCAGCGGTGTCATGGTATACTCTGTTCTCATTTGACCTGAAGAGAAAGAATTCTATTTCTGGGCCAACATGGTAGGAGTATCCTTTCTTCTCTGCTTTTTCCAAGATGCATTTAAGAGTGTAGCGGGGGTCACCTGCAAAAGGGTTCTTGCTTGGTTCGTGAACGTCGCAGATTATGCGCGCAACATTCTTGTCGCCTCGTAGCCAAGGGAGTCGGACGTATGTAGATGTGTCAGGTATTAGGAGCATATCACTTTCGTGTATTCGGGTGAACCCTTGGATGGAAGAGCCGTCAAACCATTTTCCATTGTCGATGCAATTTTCCAGTTCTCGCGGTGATATTGTAACACTTTTTAGTTTGCCGTAAAGGTCACTGAACATCAAATCGATGAATTCTATTTTGTCGCGTTCTATGTTTTTAAGTATCTTCTCTTTCTTCTTTTTTTCCATTGTTTCTCGCCCTTCTTTAGAGCAGTAAGTCTGAATTACGTTTTGATTCGATTGGAGGATTTAACACTTTTTCTTGTTTGATGAAATGTCTGATTCTGTGATGGAAAAATGTACCTAGGTATACTAGACTTTCACTGTGAAGCTAATGTCGAAGCTGAGATAACCAGACAGTCTTATAGTATATATGTTGCCTGCATGAAAGATCCTATGATGGTTGCGATTCCAGTCGTTAGAGGTACGACTATTGCTTTTCCTTCGTGGAGAACCGCAAGCAGGTTGTTTACGTATGCTTGGTTAATCTCGACGATTTTGTCAGCTGTGTTTCTTAGAAATATGATTATGTGAGTTAGATTTACAGAAAAGTGGTAAGGAGTAGACTTTTATGATGTTTTTGACTTCTTGCAAGTCAGGAAATGATGCAGTTGGCGGGTATTCTGGAGCCTCTTGATGTAAAGGGGTTAGAGTTCAAGAATCGGATTGTAATGCCTCCTATGTATACTGGTCTAGCCACATCTGAAGGGGCCGTAACAGAAGAACTCATTGAACACTATGTCCAACGTTCAAGAGCTTTGAGCTTAATCATCATTGAACATAGATTCGTAGTGCGTGAGGGAAGACTTGGTCAAAGGCAATTGGGATGTGATAATGATAGCTCAATTACGGGACTGGAGAGGC
>DAOWHM010000046.1 GCA_030641425.1 Candidatus Bathyarchaeota archaeon
ACACGGAATACAACATCGATTATTGAAGACACTACTGACTTTCTTTCATGCCCATCCCTAAAACGAAGATTTCAGCACTCTTGGCTCGACTTGCTTTGGGTTTTATTATTTTAACTCTGCGGAAATAGTTCTTCACTTCACTGATGAAGTCGTCGAACATATCACCTTGAAACACTTTCACGAAGAAGTTACCCCCTAACCTTAAGATCTCAGCTGCAATTACTAGAGAACTACGTGCTAACTCTATTTGACGGGCATGATCAACTTCCCAGACTCCAGAAACATTTGGTGAAACATCGGAAATGACTGCATCAGCTAAAGAGGGTAGAATTTCCTTGATTTTCTTGATCGTTTCTGGTTGCGTAATATCGCCGATAATGGCACATACATTGGCTTCTTCCACTGGTTGGATGATGTTAAAATCAACGCCCAGCACAAATCCCTCGCCCCCCACAGTCTTTCTTGCAGCTTGAAGCCAACCACCAGGTGCAGCACCTAGGTCAACAACAACATCGCCTTCATTCAAGAAATGATATTTCCAAACTACTTCAAGTAGTTTATAGGATGCACGAGAACGATATTTTTCTTCTTTAGCCTTTCGATAATAATAATCTCGTTTTCGCTCCCTCAGCCATGCGTTAGGCAAAATCAACTGTCACCCTTAAGCTCACCAGCCTCCTGAGCCAAGATGTCAATCCATTCGGTTAGCTTGTCACAATCATTTGGTGATGTGGCTCCATATGCGCCACATCGAATACTTACTACACAAGTCAGGCATGGACAATCTATTATAGAGTTGATTGATGCTGGCTTCCTCTTAGGATAAAGTCTGTAGGTCCATCTCCCACCAAAAAGCTCACGCTCCCGACGTACGAGCCCTTTGCCTTCTAGTTTGAGCGCAATTCGAGAACCTTCCCTGCTACTAGCATTAAGTTGCCTCCACAGATTCGACTGGAGTACTCCTTCATCTCCCGTGTTGGCAATGAACTGTAGAGCCTTGTGCTCCAAATCGCTATGTTTTGGCATTGTTTCTCAAAGCCTTCAAAATAGATAGGCAGAATAAGAATAAAAATGTGTTTGGCAAACGAGTCAACGTACGCGTACTCAAGACAAATTGGAAAGAGCTTAATTTATTAATCGTGAATTCTTCTTGGACATTGAACCTAATGAAAAAAAGTAATTCGACGAAGATATGCTTGGGAATAGAAGCGACAGCAGACGATTTCGGAGTTGGACTGCTCGATTTTGAAGGAAATGTTCTGGCAAATGTCAATAATGCTTTCATACCTGAAACAGGTGGAATCCATCCTCGAGAAGCTGCTAGGCACCATGCAAAGGTTGCTGGAAGAGTTATTACTGAAGCTTTCCAAGCAGCTAAGATAGATCCATGTGACGTCACCGTCATAGCGTTTTCCCAAGGTCCTGGTTTAGGACCATGTCTTCGCACTGGCGCCACTGCTGCAAGGGCTCTAGCATCCTATCTCAATGTTCCGTTGGTGGGCGTTAATCACTGTGTGGCACATATCGAGATAGGTAAACTAGCCACTGGCGTTAAAGACCCTGTTACTCTATATGTTTCAGGAGGAAACACAATAGTTTCAGCCTTTGATGCTGGTAGATATCGCATTTTCGGTGAGACCTTAGATATTGCCGTAGGCAATTGCTTGGATGTTTTTGCGAGGGAAGCAGGGCTTCGTCCACGAGATGGGGTGCCGTTGGGTGCTGCAGTTGAGAACCTAGCAACTAAAGGAGAAACATTTGTTCACCTACCTTATAGCGTGAAGGGTATGGACTTATCCTTTAGCGGGCTCCTCACAGCTGGAGTTAGGCTTCTCAAGAAGGGAAAGTATAGACTTGAAGATCTGTGCTTCAGCCTGCAGGAGGTGGCATTCTCCATGCTCACCGAGGTCACTGAGCGTGCTTTGGCACATACCGAAAAGACCGAACTTCTTCTGACCGGCGGAGTAGGAGCAAACAAACGGTTACAGATGATGTTGAAAATTATCGCTGATGAACATGATGTCAGCTACTGCGTAGTTCCCAAGCAATACGCTCTGGACAATGGGGCGATGATCGCTTGGACAGGGATACTTGCCCATGAACATGGCACAAGCATTCCAATAGAAAAAAGCTTCGTTCGACTAAAGTGGAGGCTTGAAGATGTAGATGCACCATGGGTGAAAGTATAGTATGTTAATCAAAAGAGGAGCAGAAGCAAGTATCTTTCTTGAAGAATGGCAGGGTCAGAAAGTAATAATGAAACATCGACTGCCAAAAAAGTATAGGATTCGCCAGATTGACCAGAAAATCCGCTCTTACCGAACCTTACATGAGTCTCAGCTACTTCACTACGCAAAAGAGGCTGGTGTCTCTACCCCTATAATTTACATGGTAGATCTAGCTGATTCAAACATAATCATGGAATTTATAGAGGGAACACAAGTAAAACAAATCTTAAATGACCTTTCTCCTGAGGAACGCCAAAATCTAAGCGAATATATTGGAGAACTCATAGGGCGTCTCCACATACGCAACATCATCCATGGCGACCTTACAACTTCAAACATGGTGCTAAATCGAAATGGTAACATAATCTTCGTCGATTTTGGTCTCGGGGAGATATCTGTTGAATTAGAGTTGAAAGGTGTTGATCTGCATCTTATGAAACGTGCATTTCAAAGTACTCACTTCTGCATCGCAGAAGAATGCTTCAAAGCCGTTTTATGTGGCTATACTGAAATTGTTGGCCAAAAGATGGCCAAGAAAGTAATAAACAAAATACGTGAAATTGAAGGGCGAGGTCGTTACATTTCAGAAAGAAAAAGAAGTGGATAACAATGACTCCAAGAACCCAACCAACTACATATATAAGCATGACAGAACTCAGGCCTGATAGAGTGAGAATTTCAAGCTCAGAAATTCAACAAAACACAGATATAGGCATTCAAGGTCCAATTCGACATCATTATTGAAAAGTGATTGAATGACCAGACTTTCGAGTTGTAAAGTTGCATTCCTCGCTACTGGTAACGTGCATAAATTCAATGAGGCTCGCCGGATTTTGAGTGAACACGGAATTGCCACCGCCATGCTACGAACTATTCGCACGGTTGAGATTCAGGACGACGAGATTCGGAATATCGCCAAAGCTAGAGCTGTGGACGCATTTCAGAAATGCAATTTGCCCATTATAGTTGAGGATGCAGGCTTATTCATAGAAAAACTAGCAGGCTTTCCAGGTCCTTACTCTTCTTATGCATACAGAACAATCGGTAATGAGGGAGTCCTCAAGTTGATGAAAAACATCGTAGATCGAAAAGCTTGTTTCCGATCTGTCATAGCCTTTCTGAGTTCTAAAACTAACAAACCAAAATGCTTCAAAGGAAAAATTGAAGGAAGAATCACAGAAGAAAAACGTGGTAGCCACGGATTTGGGTTCGACCCAATCTTCAAACCCTTACACGCCTCGAAAACTTTTGCTCAGATGATAATAGAAGAGAAGAACCAACTTTCACATCGAGCCTTGTCTTTTCGCAAATTCGCAGAGTTCTACATAAACAAGTTCTAGATCTCAGAAGTTTTAAATATCTGCAATGTGTCGTTACAAGAGCTTTCGGAGGACAAAGCTTTGCCAAAACGGGAAAAAGGAAAATCACATTCTTTACGCCCAGTGAGCAAGCGACCACCCTCATGGTGCAGATACGAACCTGAAGAAGTAGAGGCTGTGATAATCAAATTAGCAAGAGAGGGCCATTCAGCCAGCAAAATAGGTACGATACTACGAGATCAGTTTGGTGTTCCTTTGGCAAAACCCATTGTAGGAAAGAGCATAACCAACATCCTTAAAGAGGCAGATATGACTCCTCCCATGCCGGAAGATTTTGGCATGTTACTTAAGAAAGCTTCTAAGCTTTCAACTCACCTTGAAAAGAACAAGATGGATCTTGTAAACAAGAGATCCCTACAAATCATCGAAGCGAGGATTTATAAACTTTCTAGATACTACAAGCGAAAAGGTGTTTTGCCAACTGAATGGAAATATAAACCTAGATCTGCTACAGTTCTCTAAGCTTTGGGGTGAACATGGCAGCAGAAGAGAGTGCCATCAGGGATTTTACGAACAGAGTCAATGATGCTGCAAAACTTATCTCCGAATATGCCTTGAAAGACGGTTTTATTCATGTAGTTTCACATCTAGATTGCGACGGGTTGGCTGCAGCGGGAATCATAGGCAAAGCGTTATGGAAGTTGAATGCGAGATTCCGCATTAGAATTCAGCAGTGGGTGGACGAGGAAATCGTATCGGACATAGTTTCCGACAAACCAGCACTCACAGTCCTAACAGACTTGGGTAGCGGATATCTAGATATACTAGGTAAACATCTCACAGATCATAAGATTGTCATTTTAGACCATCATCAACCAGTAGGCGAAGCAACACCGGATATATTTGAGGTTAATCCTCATCTCTATGAAATTGATGGTTCAAAGGACATCAGTGGAGCAGGCGTAGCTTATTTTGTAGCTAAAGCGCTTGACGATGCAAACAAATGCCTATCTTGTTTGGCCATCGTAGGTGCTTTGGGGGATATGCAGGATAAATATGAAAAGAGGTCTCTGGGGGGATTGAATGGGAAAATCGTGCAGGACGCCATAGAGGCTGGCTGTTTGAAGGTTGAGAAGGATCTAATGTTTTTTGGCAGGGAAACACGACCAATTCATAAGGCCTTAGCTCGTACGACGAGTCCTTTTCTCCCAGGAATCAGTGGGGAAGAGGACAAAAGTTGGGCTTTTCTTAAAGGTTTGGAGATTCCAGTCAAGATTGGGGATAGATGGAGAGCTTTGAGGGATCTATCTGAAGAAGAGAAAAGGAGGTTATGTTCAGCACTCTCAGACCAATTAGTTTCAAAAGGTTATGCTGGCAACGTGTTAAGTTTGATTGGTACAGTTTATGTTCTTGTCAGTGAAGAACCGTGGACTTGCCTGAGAGATGCACGAGAATTCTCGGTTTTGTTGAATAGTACAGGCAGACTGGAAAAAGCTGGTTTGGGCGTGTCAATCTGCATGGGTGACCGAGGTGAAGCTTTGGAATTGGCAGGAGAGGTTCTTGCGGAGTACAGGCGAAGTATTACAAAGTATTTGAGTTGGCTAATGGAAGAGCCAGATCGTATCGAGGAGTTGGAAAGTATCTATGTCATTCATGGTGGAGATTTCATAAATGAAAAAATCATCGGAACTCTTTCTTCAATACTCTCAACGACTCTCTCACGCTCGAATATGAAGCCAGTTATTGCATATGCAACTGTCGGAGAAGAAGATGTTGTTAAGGTTTCAGCTCGAACATCAGGTGTCCTGACAAGCAAGGGATTAGATCTTGGTGAAGTAATGCGTGAAGCAGCTGAAGAGTTTGATGGTAATGGTGGTGGGCATAATATTGCTGCTGGAGCCCAAGTCCCATCCAAGGACATTACTAGCTTCATCAAGTTAGTAGACGGAATGGTAAAGAATTGGATGGAAAAAATTGCTGTTGGAAGCTGAGTTTCTATTCTCCTACGAAAACGAGCGTGAGGCAGAAGCTGTAACCAAAGCGATCTCCCCAGACAATGCTAAAGCGCCCCATGGCTTAGATGTCAGTACTTCGAGACATAAATGTGATCTACTGGCTTCTGTGCGTTGCGAGAAATCAATTGAAACCTTCTTGGCCACACTTGATGATTTGATTGCTTGTATTTCAGTGGCAGAAGAAGCCTTCAAGGCTGCCAAGACTTGACTCATCGCTCAATGTCCAAGTTCCGACATAGTTTTCCTTTGTAGCGATTCAAGAGGGCAACCCTCAACAGAAGGTTGCCGCGCAAGACTAAATAGCCGATTCCTGATAGGGAAGTTGGGTAACCTTGCTAGACATCAAGCTGATCCGCGAACATGAGGAGAAAGTCAGGCGAAACCTAGAAGGACGGAATGACGCCAATACCCTTCAGCTACTGGATGATCTTATCATATGCGACCAAGAATGGCGTAAAACATTGAGCAAAGCAAACGAGCTTCGTCATGAAAGACGGAAAATCACGAATAGAGTTGCATCTCGCAAGAAGGCTGGAAAGGGAGTAAAGCAACTCATCGACAAAGCTCGAAGGTTGGATACTGAGATTACTATGATAAAACAGCAGGTAGAGATGCTGAAACAGAGAGCCCATCACATCTTAATGAAACTGCCAAATCTTCTACATGAATCAGTTCCTACAGGCATCAGCGAAGATGACAACGTGAGAGTTCGATTATGGGGTAACCCACCTGTATTCAAGTTTAAGCCTAAGAATCACCTTCAAGTTGCAAAGAGCTTGGGCATCATCGACGACGAAAGAGGGGCTAAGGTTGCTGGTCACGGCTTCCTATACATAAAAAACGAGTTGGCTCTACTAGATCTTGCATTACAACGGCTTGCTGTAGATTTCATGATTAAGAGGGAGTATGAGCTCATTGAGCCACCTTTAATGATGCGAAGAAAGCCCTATGAATGTGTGACTGACTTAGCAGACTTCGAAGGTGTCATGTACAAGGTTGAAAATGACGATTTATATCTGATTGCGACAGCCGAGCATCCTCTGGCAGCAATGTTCATGAATGAAGTCTTGCTTAAGAGCCGACTACCTATCAAGTTAATAGGTATTAGTCCATGCTTCAGGAAGGAGGTGGGCACCCATGGTAAATATACGAAGGGATTATTCAGGATGCATCAATTTAACAAAGTGGAACAATTCATTTTCTGTCTTCCGGAAGACTCTTGGGGTTTTCATGAAGAACTGCAGCAAAATGCTGAGGAGCTTTATCAAGCTTTAGGGCTTCATCACGAAGTTGTAAATGTTTGCTCGGGGGACATTGGATCTCTAGCGGCGAAGAGGTATGATATCAATGTCTGGATGGCAGATGGCGTCTACAGAGAGGTTGGTTCTAACTCTAATTGCACAGACTATCAAGCGAGACGCTTGAACATCCGCTATCGTGAGAAGGAAGGACAAGCACCAATTGGCTTCGTTCACACAATAAATAACACAGCTATTGCAACTAGTAGAACCATGCTTGCTATATTGGAGCAATATCAACAAGAAGATGGTTCAGTCCTAGTTCCTCAAGTTCTGACAAAATTTATGGACGATTTAAAAGTTATTGAGACTCACTAAATCCTTTAATACTGGGATGTTGATTCTTTCCAGACGCAATGAGGGTTGATAGTGTCTAAACGTAGAGGACGTGTCCGTGATAAATGGCGTGGCAAAGATTGGTACACAGTAGTGACTCCAAGTTACTTCGGTAACGTTGAGTTAGGATCAATCCCTACTGATGACTCGAAGAAGCTCATCGGTAGAGTCACCAACGCCACGCTTTATGATATCACGAATGACTTTGCCCACCAATACCTCAAAATGCGCTTTCAAATTACTGAAGTAGATGGGAAAGCTGCTAAGACCGTGTTTAAGGGGCATGAATACAGCCGGGACTATTTGCGAAGTTTGGTTCGAAGGAGAACCACGCGTGTGGACATCTTCTTAAATGTCACAACGAAGGACGGTTACCGCCTTAGAGTTGCTATCTGTGCTTTTACTCTTAGTCGTGTAAAGACTTCTCAGGAGATTGCCATGAGGAAAATTATGAAACGTATTGTGACTGAAAAAGCTGCCATTCTCAATTTCGATGCGTTTGCTCAAGAGGTAGTGTTAGGCAAGATAGCTTCAGACGTATATAATGAGGCAAAGAAAGTAGCCCCTCTCCGTCATATAGGCATAAGGAAATCAAAGCTTCTACTCAACCCAACAGAAGCGGCTAGTTAGCATAGTGAATTAATTTATCCCAAAATGGGAAAAATAGTGGGCTCCAACCGAACATCCATTCTGCGGAAAAGAGTTGCTCAAGAAGCTGCGGAATTATTGTATTCACTCCAAGAAGAGGAATATAGACAAGCGAAGCTGCGTGCCTCAAAAAACTTAGGCATCCGTATGTTGCCAAGCAATGCTGAAGTTGCTGTGCAGCTTGACTTAATCGCTCAAGAAAAAGAAGGAAAATCAAGGAAAGAAAGACTTGTACAGATGAGGCGTGAAGCTTTGGAGGCGATGAAAATTCTGAAGGATTTCTATCCAAAATTGGTTGGAAGTGTTTGGCGAGGTACTTCTCATCGTCACAGCGACATCGATATAATCACTTATGCCCAAGAACCACAAGAAATCGTCACAACATTGCGAAAGAATAAGTACAACATGATACACTCTGAGGTCCACAAAATTACAAAGGAAGGGGAGAAGAGAAGCTCACTTCATATTTACGTTGATCTGCCTTCTAGCAACCAAGTTGAAATCGTAGTTCGCAATTTAGAGGATGTTAACCGTCGAGAAAAGTGTGAAATTTATGGAGATAATATTACTGGTTTGACAATGCCGCAACTGCGAAAAGTCTTGAAACAAGAAGCGCAGAGAAAATTCACTCCATAATAAGCTTGCATACCTAATGAACAATCGTATATAATACTACGTATATATTCACATTCGATCTGTGCCTGTCCTGAAGCATTCTTCGAGTATTTACGTTATTTTCTTCTTTTCCTAGAAAGGGGGGTGGGTAATGCTGGTAGCACCATGGCGCCATCATCTACAGTTGGCTTCAGCAAGTTTTCGCCACAGTAAGGACACAGCCTAAACTCTGCCAAGATCTCCCGACCGCAAGCAGGGCATGTCTTATACTTCTTTATTTCTCTCTCCAAGCGCTTCACTATCTTCTTCAACCCTTTAACATCAACCCTTAGCTTTTCCACATTTTTGCTGATGGGATCAAGACCCAATACCTCACTGCGCACATTGAAGACTACATCTCTCAACCCCGCCAAAAGCTTGCTGTTGTTCGTAAGAGTCTCACTCATCATCTCCAAGATGCTTGTCTTAGCCTCTAGGAATTCAACATCTTCTTGACTCTCTCGTTTTCCATCTTCCAACACTTTTCCCAAGAAGGCCTCAATGGGATTGCGTAAAGCCACAATTGTCGTTCCTCCCCACAGTAAAAACACGGCAATCAGCGAGGACAATAGATAAGGAATTGGCTCGACCTCACCCAATAAATCTGCAAAGGGATATACTGATAGAAACAACGACGCATCTTCAGTGCCTGTTAACCATAAGAATCCATCTAAAGCATGTAATCCGGCTAGGAAAGTCAAGCATCCAAAGAACCAGACCGCAACGCCCTTTCTAACCACGATAGACAACCTCTCTAGATAACTCTTCTATAAGAGAAGTATAGTTTCATAAATTAAGACAGTGTTCTTAAGTGGTGCATATATCGAAAACCGATATATCCACACATTAAACTGAGCTAGGCTTAAATATCTTAGATTGAGCAAGTGAATATGTGATCTACTTGGGGTTTAAAGCGACACACTATTCACAGATAAAAACTAACAAGGTCAGCGAATGCGGTGCTGACGGAACAGAGATTCGCTGGTTAATTGCAAAAGACGATGGCGCGGAGCATTTTGCCATGCGTTTGTTCGAGATGGCTCCCGGAGGACACTCTCCTCATCATTCCCATAAATGGGAGCATGAGGTTTTTATATTAGAAGGCGATTGCCTAGTCATCTGTGGCGACAAACGAGTAAACGCTGGACCTGGATATGCCATATTCATACCACCAGACACAATGCATAATTTTCGAAATGAAGGCTCTGATGTATTGAAGTTTCTCTGCCTAGTTCCTCACCGAGAATGACTATCCTAAGTGATTGAGAAGTTCTCCTAAAAAGGTTCTATGATGCATTTCATAATCTATTAGATCCGGCATAGTGAAATAAAATAGTAATCCTAAATACTAATTCAAAAATCGTAAAGGTTAATGGATTGTCATCTTGACTTTTCTAGGCTGAGGTGAAACAATCTGGAACACAGCCTGTTTAACGCATGTAAAGAGCTAATTGATGATTCCAAAGGTCGAAGTGTAGACTTGGTGTTCAAAGACCTCTGCTTAGATATCTTAGCCCGAGCAAAACAAGTTCTAGGAGAAGAAGACTTCAAGAAGCTTGTAGATTACGCGTCTGAACGTATGCAAGAGAAAGCAGTTATCTCTATTGATGCATTGAGATAGCATCATCTTGTGTCACCTTCATCACAACTTTGTGAAAATCCAGAAGGCGACCAAATTTGACGTTATCATGTGAAATTAGTGGAATGCATCATTGGAGTGATTAAGAAAGAAGTGTCTGTGTATTCTCTATATCAATAATAATTATCAGGCTTAGTACACACATGTAACCTTTTCCTTCCAACCAGCAGCAAAGCTTGTTTCTTAGGAGGTGATCCGG
>DAOWHM010000025.1 GCA_030641425.1 Candidatus Bathyarchaeota archaeon
AGATGGAGAGGATTCGAAATAAATCAAGATCCCCTGTTTTAATAAGTGAGTAGCTTCCCCTTAATGAGTAAGGCGACTTCGGTTGAAATCCTCCCAAGTAAGCACGAAGCTGTGGAAACATCAGTATCTCTTGTTTAAACTTGCTGAGATGGGAGCCTATCATAGAACGATTAAGATTTCAACAAAATATTTCGCGGAAAAAATGGGGAGTTCACAACAGACGGCCTCCCGCCACTTGATTGAATTGAACAAATTGAACTGGATCAAACGGGTAATTACGAATGAAGGCTGTCTAGTTGCACTTACAAATAGTGGAAAGACACAGTTGAGGAATTTATATTCAAAACTCAAGATAGTTGTAGAAGCTACTCATCCTCTTTCAGTAGTTCTTGAAGGAACAGTGTTCAGTGGTCTGGGTGAAGGAGCTTACTACGTTCAGAAAGACGGCTACCGGAAACAATTCATTGAAAAACTCGGATTCGATCCATATCCAGGCACTCTGAATATTAGACTCACAACTGATTACGACATCGCAGCCAGCGAAGAGCTAGGAAGTTACCCAGCCATCGATATTGAGAAATTCAAGGATGAATCGCGAACCTTCGGATCTGTCCGATGTTATCCAGCACTCATAAACAACAAAGCAAGAGGTGCTTTGATCGTTGCCTTCCGAACTCACTATGACTCTTCTGTACTAGAGATCATTTCACCCCATTTCTTACGCATGCAACTTAAGATTAGAGATGGACAGAAAGTGAGGATTGAAATCTTCACCATGCCATGAATCACTTTTATGGGCTCAAGATCTTCGTCTATACAGTTCAACAATCTTTTTCTTGATCTCGCTACTACTATTAAGTTCGTCTTCGCTAAACTGCCCGATTCGTACAATCTTTATTTTTAGTCTATTATCTGAGATAAACGTCCTAACAGCTTCTCCAATGCCTCTCTGATCGTGTCCTAGAACAATCACGTCTGGGGCTATTCTCTCAACCACTTTGGAGATATCAAACTCTTCGTATCCTAAAACTGCTTCATCCACCACTTCTAAAGCTTCTACCAAAGCTCGTCTCTGATTCTCAGATATAACCGGCCTCTCACCTTTCCTGTTTTCAACTGTTCGATCCCTTGCCACAACGACTATGAGTTGTGCGCTTTCCCCACCAGCTCTCTTTGCTTCTTCCAAGAATTTAACATGGCCCAAGTGGAGCAAGTCAAAGACGCCTGCCGCTAAGACCACAGGGTGTCTCTTCATTTTCTCTTCATGTTCCAATTGAACTTCACCATCTCCAGCAGTCTTAACGCGTCGAGCAATCCTTCGCAATACGCTATCGAAGCGAGTGCAGTCTCAAATCTCTTATGGTCACAGTAATAAATAGCATCCGCAAAATATCTCTTGCCATAATCCAAGATTCTTTCAGCTTTGACATCAAGATGATTCGAGTGCTGGATTTGCTGGAAAACCTGTTGGACACTTCTGATATATTTCTTAACAAGAGTCTCAATTGTCATCTGACTGGCTCCCTAATACTGTTAGGCGCATGTACCAGAGTAACTAGCGCCTCTGCCTCCATAAAATGAAGATTCCCTGGGAAAATGAGAATATGTGGAGGTCCTCCAAATTCATATTCTAGGGCCCCGTTGAGCCAACTCGCTTTTACCGTAGGATTTTTTGAGCCAGCCCTTGCTATTCCTACGACCAACGTATTGTCAGTAATCACTGAATCTTGCTTGACTTTCTCGATCGAAAGAAGAATTTCAAGTGCTTCTCGTATGAGCATATATCGGTCTTCTTCAACCTGAAGATCTAAGAAACAAAGAGTATGGAGTCCAGCCATCGAATTTATCTTTATAACATTATAAGGTGTTTCCGAAGCATAATGGTCATTGTTGAAAGGTATTGTGACACTTCTTCCGAACTTATAGTTCTGCAAGCCTGATAACGCCATTGCCGCGGATATTATCGACGATCCATGGATTATGTGCGTTCTTATACCAACCCTTTCAGCTCTTATCCTCAAGTCCACATGGGTAGTTGCGATCATAGGGTTTCCCGGCACAAGAAGCACGACTTTACCCTTCTTCGCTGAGGTGAGAATCCGCTCGCCATTCTGCTCCTCTAAGCTTTGTCTCGTCAGCACTATAATCTTTCCTTGGATAAGTCGTTCTAGGTTTTCAACTCTCAGCCCTATCATCAAATTCGTGTATAACTCTATAAAAACTGAATCCGCGCTTCTTGCTTCTTCTAGACCGCGGAGGGAGATATCATTTTCATTAAATAAGCCTAGACCTACAAAGATAAGTTCTCCCACGCAGACTACCTCGTGTCTACGTAAGTTAGCGAAAAATATTAGGGTATCTACGCCAAAAGGAGAAGTCAGAAGTCAAGTCGTTGGGCCCGTAGCTCAGCAAGGTTAGAGCGGCGGACTCTTAATCCGTAGGTCGCGGGTTCAATTCCCGTCGGGCTCGCCATTCCCAGTGCGCATCTGACTTGCTGTTTCTTGTCGAATTAGATCTCTGAGAGTTCTGCTTAGGATTGTGAGTTGGTTGTTCTCTTGGTTCTCGAATCCGAGGTATGTCGTTGCTTCTTGAGTGAGTGCTTCTCTTGTTAGGATTTTTTCGGGGTTGAGCCCCCAAGCTCGTATGATTTCTTTTAAGGCTTCGACTTTGCTGACTTTGGTTTTTGGTCGGATTGAAAGACCGCTTGCGGTGTAGATGTTGCGGAGGAACTCTATTCCT
Source organism: Candidatus Bathyarchaeota archaeon (assembly GCA_030641425.1). Taxonomy (GTDB): domain Archaea; phylum Thermoproteota; class Bathyarchaeia; order Bathyarchaeales; family SOJC01; genus SOJC01. Next base: position 2,740 of record DAOWHM010000025.1, read on the forward strand.
TTCATTTGAATATCATGTTAGGTGTCCAACGTGTGGCCCATCATGTAGTCTACGTAGTCAGGTTGCACTCCTAAGGCTAGCATTTGTGTTTTGAAGTATTTTCTGAGGCTGTGAACCCTTAGTTCGTACATGCGTCCTCGTGGTTGTTTGAGGAGACCTGCTTTTACATAGAGTTGGTGAACTATTTTCCTTACTTGTTTGGGTCCTATAGATCGCGGAGTGCGGCGTGTTATGTCTCTAATCAATGGGGACTCGTCGTTGAGGGTTTCTGGTGGATTTCTCTTGTCTGGGCTTCCGCGTTTTCGAAGTTCCATGTAGATCTTTAAGTATCCAGTTGCTTCAGCTCCGAGAAAGGTGTCATAATCTCCGTATTTGCCTTTGGTGATTTCTGCTTCCACATGTACGTGTATGGGGATCACGCCTTCTTCAAGGTCTTCTTTGATGTGGTGATACTTTAGCTGAGCTAGGGTTCCTTCTCTGAAGGCTCCTAGGGCCAGCACGGAGACGATTACTTTCTGTCGTAGGTCTGCTATGTCAAGTATTCGAGAAAGTTCTTCGGGTGTTGGGCTTCTGTCTCTGTAGGTGACTCGCCTGGAAAGAGGTCCAGTGAGTTCGATTTTGATGCCGTTGACACGATAGAAAGTTCTGACGTGTTTGGCGTAGCAGTGAACTCGTCCTGGACTCAAAGCTTCATCTTGCAGACCTGCGATGTAATCCTCTAAGAATCCCACATGATTCTGGACTCTTAAAGGGTCTGGGATGTTGCCATCTGGTTTCACATCTTGGATGATTAGGTCTGGAGAGTGTCCTAGCCATTTTGAATACTTGTGGATGGTCCCCGTGTAGCTGTAGAGGCTCTGTGGGCTACCGCTGCATGCATGCATGCATGCAAAGAGGGATTTTGCGGGAAACAGTGGAGGAATCCCCATTTAGGGCAGTTCTAACCGGACTATGCTACTGCAGTTCGAATAATACTGCCTAGTTTCTAGAAAGATCAATATGCGCAGAAAAAGGGGAAAGCGCGGGAGATGTCTCTTCCACTCTATGTGGTTTCAATTCCAATCCCCGGCTCCT
>DAOWHM010000059.1 GCA_030641425.1 Candidatus Bathyarchaeota archaeon
AAGGTTTCGGAATAGTTACCTTGATTTTCGAAGATCATTTCAAACAAGACATTATATCCTTCACCAACCACAGTTTTTGCAGGTTCAACACCTACAACTTCTATATCGTGAGGTAAAATTAGTCGCCCATCAGACTCCAAGCTCAACACTTCAGTATATAACCCACCAGGAATTGCTATTCCCTCCCAGGAGTCATAGTCAATGATGGAACTATTCCAATCTAACGAAATTACTTCTATTGTATAAACTCCTGAATCAATTCCGAAAACAAGCACTTCGTAAGTACCGTTGAGAGAATTAGGAATAGATATTTCCTGTGGTTCAGATCCGGGACCCGAATAAGTCGCTCCTGGGATCTCGTTAACTATTGACTGGGTCATATTATCATATCCAACGCTGAGACCTTCAGGATCAATCACGAGTAGATTTATGGATGAGTACCCAACGACTCTAATGCTTACAGCACTCAATGGATCATCAGAGGGATCCAATGGATCTGTTTCACCCGGATCAACCTTTCCGTTCCTATTCCTGTCTTCCAAACCATCGGCTGTCCCACCATTATCACTGTCCCAGTCTAGTTCACATCTTAGCCCATCACCGTCGGGATCTGGTAGTCGAGAGTCGATTGAGTCAAAGACTCCACCATCAAATGTGTAGCTCAAAATTTCTTCCCTGTCAAGAATCCCATCCCCATCTGAATCGGCGTTTGTAGGATTAGTGCCAAACCTTTCTATTTCATCAAAATCAACTACTCCATCAGCGTCACTATCTGCATTCAATGTACTCTCATCAGACCGGGCTGAAGCCCCTGCAGGTGGGACCCAGACTTCGCGAACAAGCAGAGATGAGTAGGCCAGAGAACTCTCTGTTTTTGTCCACGGATTGATGACATGAACCATCTGACCTGTTTCTTCATAACCATCTATTACTGTTGCATGCCAAGGTCCAATAACATTCCGACGCAACACTGGTCTATTCGAGTCAATCCAACCCATGATTTCTGAAAAGCTTGGCTTGCTAGTTTGATGGTATGGAGTGGCACCATTTAACGCCCAAGCCAAAGCATCATGCGTCTCAGAGGGGGATAGCCCTTGTCCATGCCCAAGGTCTCCTTCAGGACCTTGGTTACCATTTCGTTCATGCATTACGTAAAATGAAATTCTATCTTGGCTGAGATGCCCACCGAAGAAAGAGTTTATCATCGATATAGCTGCTCTGACACAGTACGAGTCGTCATGGGTGCATCCCCTCCAGAGATGCGCATCATCCCATGGATGAAATCCAAATGCACAACCCCCGTGCAATGTGTGCCCTAAACATAGCATCTTAGTGTCTTTGCGTTGAAATTTGCGGACTACCCCTAAGTCATTTGAATGCATGTCGATACTTCCATCAGCCTTGAAGTAGATGGTTCCGCTTGCTTGCACGGGCTCAACTCTAAAAGCTACGCCAAACAAACTCGTGAGAAGAATCACTATGATTGATGATAGAACAAGTTTTCTCTCCAATCTAATTCCCTCAAAATCTCCTGCTAATTCAATATTCTAGGAGGTATAAAAACCAGTATGGAAGAAAATTCCATAGGGTTATGCGAAAAAAAAAAGGAAAAATGGGGTTGTGCGGGAGATATATCCAGTTAAGCTGAGAATGAGCTACCTCGGCATTGTATCAAAATCACGCTATATCACATCTTCAAGTTTTTCTAAGCAACTTCCACTACGCCGAAATAGACCGTTAAACGATTTCCAGTTTTGAATGTCGTAGAGATTATATGTCTCTTTTAACAAGTTAAACTAGGTGACAATTGTGGAAGCATATGTGCTGGTCAATTGCGAGGCTGGAAGATCTTGGGACATCGCAGAAATAGCTCTCAAACTAGAAAGCGTGAAAGTTGCCCATGCGATCACTGGCGAGTATGATGTTGTTGCTTGCATTGAATTTGCCGACATGAACGAGCTAACTAGCATTCTAAGCCAATTTCAAACTATGGACGGAGTTCAAAAAACACATACGGCAGTTGCGATACCGCAAAAGCCAAAATAGCCCCACTTCTTTTTACCCTAAAGAACTTGCTTAACTGAAAACTCTCATTGATGTCACCCAGCTGAGAACTTTATTTTATCCCCGCAAGATGTGGGCCGGGCCGGATTTGAACCGGCGATCTTCGCCGCGTGAGGGCGACGTCCTAACCGAGCTGGACGACCGGCCCATAGATTACACTGAAAGTTTTCCCGACTTAAGATATTTAATGGTTTTGAGCTTCTTGGATCCTTGTTATTCCTGTGCATGCGCTAGTATGTTTATGGGAGTAAGTAGAGCTTGGCTGGTGCGTTGCTGTTATAGTTTTTGAAAAAATTTAATACCGACAGGTTATCCTAGGTTTTTTTAGAAATCTGTGGAGGTGAGGTGCATGTTTGAGGAAAAAGAAGAATGGGAAGATGAGGATAATTTGGAAGATGAAGACTTGGAAGATGATGAATAATTCTGGATGTAATCACGCCGATATATGAATTTTCAATGTTTTCACACCTTTTCTCTATTGGATTCTAGCTTTCAAGTTTTGCAGGTTTTGACGAAAAATTTCTTATGTAAATGTTGCTAGTTAATCATCTGGAAACATTGAAAGATGAAGTTCACGTTTGTAAGTCCTGGAGCAAATGAGGAACTATCATTAACGGAAAAAAGCAAAGTTATTGGCTCTTGGCCACCTCTAGGCATACTCTACCTAGCCACAGATCTTAGAAATGATGGAGTTGACATCTCCGTTTTAGACCAAGCAGCAGAAGGATACTCGGTTGACGAAGTAGCTAGATGGGTGGCTCAGCAGGATCCGGATATAGCTGGTTTTTCAGCTCTCGCAAGCTCCGGTAAGACTGCAGCGAGAATTGCCTGGAAGGTGAAGGAGAGAAACCCTGATATTGTGACAGTCTTTGGGAACTACTACGCTACCTTCAATGATGAGAGGATTCTGACAACATACCCACAAGTTGACATAATAGTAAGGGGCGAAGGAGAAGAAACTACAAAGGAACTTGTGAGAACACTGGAGAAGGGGACTAGTTTAAAGAAGGTCCAGGGGATAACGTTTCGAGATGAAGGCAGAATCGTTACTACACAGGATAGACCCTTGATTAAGGACATCGATGCTTTGCCAATCCCTGACCGAGAGTTACTCAATGTAGAATATCATTCAATGCTGGTAGGAGCAGTTGGAGCACCAAAAAAGTTCACCACTCTCCTGTCCTCACGGGGGTGCCCATACAGATGCAGATTCTGCGGCTGCCAGAACATCGTCCATGGAACCTGGCGGCCAAGATCAGTAGAAAAAACTCTTGAAGAACTCCAGCTGCTTACAAGCGAAGGATATAGGCAATTCCTATTTGTAGATGATAGCTTCACCATAAATCAAAAGAGAATTATCAAACTCTGCCAGAGAATCGCCAAGGAAAAATTGGACGTTGAGTGGATCTGCGAAGGAAGAGTAAACCATGCCTCTTATGAGATGATGCGGTCAATGGCAAACGCAGGCTGCAAGATAGTCTACTTCGGCATAGAAAGCGCAACCCAGAGAATCTTAGATTACTACAACAAGCAAATTACGCCCCAACAATCCAAGACAGCTACCCAAACAGCTAGAAAAGCAGGTATCGACATAATCGTTGGATCCTTCATCGTAGGAGCCCCAACTGAAACAACCCACGAAATCGAAAAAACGTTAAAGTTCGCTCAGAAAGTCTCTATTGACATCCCCCAATACAACATCTTAGGCGTATTCCCTGGGATGGCTCTCTGGGATGAATTCATTAAAAAAGGATACCTGACTGAGGAAGAAGTGAAATTTCATTGGGAAATGGGAGTTGCAGTCGCCAATGTGCATCCAGCAACAGTGACCTATGAGAAGATAAAAGAACTAATCCGCCACTATTACCGCCGATTCTTCCTGACGAGACCAAACTTCTTCTTGACCCAGCTGGCGCGAACAATCAAGAGTCCTTACAGGTTCGACATCATCAAAGCGAATCTGACCCGTATTAGTAACATTCTGGCGGAATGGAAAGACTTCGTCGCCTTCGACAAAGAATCAAACGATTGAGATAACTAGCGAACTAACTCTCGCTTCTTCCACCGAAGATTCTTACTTCTACATTTCCTGCATTTAACCGCTGAAGGAGCATTCCGAACACCGCACTTTCTGCAAATCTTCATGTATAGCCTGTGACGCTGAGCTATCTTCTTCTTTTGCAAATCAGTTACTGGCAAAACTAAGTTCTCCTCAACAGTTTAAGTCTCAAACAAGACAGCCCCAAATATACTTTACTATAGTCTTTTCAACTCTTCATGTAACTTTCGCTTCCATGTATAATAGGGTGTAGTGCATGCATGCTCACAAACTGGGCGTTGCAACCACACTTGATCTCTACTACTTAAGTCTCCTCAAACCACAGGAAACTCAAGGAGCATACATGCATTTTGGGGGGAGGGAGAAAGGATGGGCTTATTGGATTTCGTTCATTAGTCTTCTTTCATCCTCAATCTTCTTAATGTCAGTGATGTCCGAGGTAGCTTCGATGATTCCAATGTATTCGCCTTTTGGGTTTCGCACTGGGAAGTATCGAATGTAGATCTTTCTCTGATTCATATCTATCCAGAAATCCGCTGATTTTCTTCTTCCATTCTTGAGATCGTCTATTACTTGATTGACTATGTGAACGCTTTTAGGTGGATGGCAGTTTTCAACCTTGCGACCAATTATAGCCTTTGTTCTGGGGAAGACTCGTTCTTCAGCTTTGTTGAAGTATCGCACTCTACCAGTTGCATCTACGAATGTTATGTCAACGGGTAAGGCGTTGAGAAGCCCTTCCATCTCTTCTTTTGTTAAGCTCCCAGTCTCAAAATCTATAAGTCCATTCCTCAAAGGCATCTTTAATACGTCTCCCTTTGTTTCTACAGTAGTCTTCTGCATACGCGGGAGTTCTGGTGTAAAACAGCAGTATCCAAGTTCGTCACATTGCTTTTTTATCTCTTTCCATTCTTCCTTCGTCATCACTCGAAGAGCCGCGGGATAGAGTACATTGTTCTCTTTGTATATGTGACCGGAGAGCGCTTCAATAATATATTCCCCAACTTCTCCCAATTGCTTTGCGAAGTTCCGGAATTGGAGAGCATTATATGTGTCAAAGAGTTTGATTAGTTGTTTCTTCTTCTCTTTTAGTTCATTGTGTTCAGTCCACATGATCGCTGGTGGCTCAGTTATGCCATGTTTCTCCAAGTAGGAGAATAGAACGTTCTCTTCTCTTGTGTTGTGGTTCTCGACCTCCATTAACTTATCAGCAATTTTTTTCAATCTGAGAATCTCTTCGTTAACTTGCTCAAAATTCTCTGCGCTCTTTACTTTGTTGATGAGCTCTTTGAGTTCTTCCAGAGATTGCTGTATAGCTTTATGTTCCTCCATAAAGACGTGGATGGGATGATCTGGTTCTACCTGTACTTTGTGCTTGTTGAGAGATTCTTTTAAGATGGCTAAGTGAACGTCGCATAGTTTGCGGATTTCGTCGCGGGGCATTCCCTCATTTATTAGTTCTTGTTCCACTTGGGCGATTTCAGTTGGGCCGATATCACGTAGGACTTCTCTAAATCTTTCTTTGAGTTCTTCTGGCTTCTTTCCTTCATGTAACTGTTTTATTATTTCTTTGATTATGTGTTTGGGCTTGGGTTTTGAGTTGAATTCTTTCGGGTTATCAACATCAACCATTCTTATTTACTTCCTTGTTCATTGGTGACTTAGATACATTGGGTTTGTTGCTTCTTTATATCTTCTTTTCCTCAAGTGTTCAGTTGTTAGACATTTTCCTTTTTCAGGGCAATACTTCTCACTGTGATAGGTAAAAATTTTGAATATTGGCTCAACAGTCTCTCTGTTTAGAGAATAGTAGCGTTTGCGTTTCTTTCTTTCTGAAAAGATAAATCCGCATCGTTCTAGTGGTTTGAGGTTGTGGGAGATCATGCTCTGTTCTTGGTTGAGAGTGTTAGAGATTTCAGTCACGTTTTTTTCACCTTTACGTAGGAGTTCGAGAATTGCCAGTCTGGTTGGATTGGATAGTGTGGAAAAGAAGAGGTAGCATGTTTCGCTTAGTTCTCGTTTCATGTTTTCACCTACTAATTAATTGAATAATTATTCATATGAATGAATTATCATATATTTAAGTTTTTTCCTTAATCTCACATTGCAAACACACATAAAAAAAAAGCTGGATCGAGATCAACGATTACTAGCAAACAATCATTACACAACTGCTTCCTCAGACTTCTTACCACTCAAATAATCTATGTCGATTCCCACAATCATTGTGTCCTTTAGTTTCTCTGGTTTAAATCTGGATAAGAAAGCTTTGGGATCGCGGTTAAGTTGTCTGATCATGCATTCGATAGCGGTAAGCTTCTGATCAGGATCAGTGATAAAAACTGCTTTTCCCGAAAAGTGAACTGAAGCAAACAGATGGTTACATTCACCTTCCAAGTAGCCTTGATCCAACAGAGCTTGTCCCCAGACAACGTTGTTGGATCTTAAATAGTCAAGTTTCTTGCCTTCTCTGGCACAGTGGAAATATATCCGGTTTCGCTTTTCGTCATAACCATGGCTAAGTGAAACTAGATATGGTTGATTATCCATTGACAAAGCCAGAGTCACATATTTCGTGGATTTCAGTATCTTCGTAAGAGTCTGCTTATCAGTTATCTCCTTATCAGTTCTTCTCAGATGATACTTCACCTATCACACCTGACACAAAGCAATTGACTAAATTTTTTCCGCCAGCAGTTTTGGAATGTCGCTTGGCTTCTCTGCTACTTTCACTCCAGCTTTCCTGAAGGCCTCAATTTTGCTTTTAGCAGTTCCAGTCTTGCCCATAACAATTGCTCCTGCATGTCCCATACGTTTTCCTATAGGAGCTGCTCGACCTGCGACGAAAGCCACTATTCGCAGGGGTGAAGATTTTGATTTGAGGTTGAAGGATATATATTCAGCAGCTTGTTCCTCAGCATTGCCACCGATTTCCCCGATCAAAACAACAGCTCTCGTCTGCTTATCTTGCTCAAACATTTTCAAGGTATCCACGAAGCTTAATCCAACAATAGGATCTCCTCCCAACCCTAAGCAAGTGGATTGACCGAAACCAGCTTTCGTCAATTCAGCTGCTATCTCGTAAGTCAGAGTCCCACTTCGAGAAGCAATACCCACTTCGCCCCTCGCAAAAACGTGGGCTGGCATAATACCTAGCTTGCAATCTTCTGGAGTAATTATCCCTGGCGTATTTGGACCAATGACCCTTACTCCTTGTCGCTTTGCGTAGGCTAAGATTTGAATTGTATTCCTTACGGGAATATGTTCAGTAATCAGCACCACAGTTTTTATGTTCGCCTCCATCGCTTCCAAAGCAGCCTCGCTCGCAAATGGAGCGGGCACAAATATCATAGAGGCCGTTGCACCATACCTTTCCACAGCTTCTGAGACACTGTCATAAACTGGAATACCATGCACTTCGGTGCCTCCTTTTCCAGGAGTTACCCCTGCGACAATTAGAGTCCCATAATCCAGCATTAGGCGTGTATGAAAGCTGCCTTGAAGACCTGTTATCCCCTGAACCACAACTTTTGTGTCTCTATTGATGATGATACCCATCACTTTCACCTTCCTTTTGAGACCTCTACCGCCATCTTCGCAGCTTCTTCCATACTATCCAAAACGTGTATTCCAGCCTCAGTTAAAATCCGACGACCCTCTGTCTCGTTTGTGCCCACTAACCGTATTACTATGGGTTTTGTGAAGTCAACCATCTTCTTTGCCTCCAATATACCTCTGGCAACATTGTCACATCGAGTGATTCCACCCAGTATGTTGATTAAGACAACAGAGGTTCTTCGGTCAGTCAAGAGAATTTTAAATGCGGAGGTGATCTGCTCTTTTGATGCTCCCCCTCCTACATCGAGGAAGTTAGCAGGGCTACCTCCATAATACTGAACTGCATCTAAAGTAGCCATCACTAGGCCAGCGCCATTACCCATTATACCTATGTCACCCTCCAACAGTACATAGGCTAAGCCTGCTCTTCGCGCGCTTATCTCTTCAGGAGTCAATTCCGTTTGACCTTCTGAAAAGAGGCGCTTTTCATATTGAGGGTAACGGAAGATAGCGTTATCATCAATGATTAAGCGTGCATCTACTGCGACGAAACTTCCACCAGTAGTTTCAACCAGTGGATTCATCTCCATCAGTTCCGCATCATAATCCATTGCAGCTACAGATAGCTTTGCGAATACTTTCCCAAGTTTAATCATCAATTTGCCAGAGTATCCAACCTTTCTTGCCATTGCTCTGGCATGATAGCTTCGAAACCCCAAATCAGGATCAATAAGTGTCTTCACAATCTTTTCAGGGTCTTTAGTAGCTACCTCTTCAATTTCCATTCCTCCGACAGCAGATGCAACAGCCACATAGCATCGGTGAGCTCGGTCTGTTGTGATTCCAAAGTATAGCTCCTTCTTAACGTCAATTTTCTCCTCTATCCAGACTTCGTTTACTCTGAGGTTTTTTATGTTCATTTTCAGGATTTGCTTGGCATGTTTGGCAGCTTCTTCAGGGCTGCTTGCAAATTTGATTCCTCCTGCTTTCCCTCTTCCTGCAACAAGCACTTGAGCTTTGATTACGTAGGGTGGATGTAGATGAATAGCGGCTTCTCTCGCTTCGGTGGGTGAAGAGGCTAAAGCCCCATCAGGGATAGGGATTCCATATTTTGCCAGTATGTTCTTCGCTTCGTACTCGAAGAGCTTCATGATGTACACCTGGAAGGAAGTTATTTTAACGTTTGAATGGCGATATAAGTTCTTGTTTCTAATACTCCATCAACATTTGCCAATTTCTTCAGGGTATCATCAACTTTCTCTCTTTCAATAACAAGAATAGCGTCCATCTCGCCTGCTACACGATAGACACGTAGGATTGGAAATTTGAAGATTTCTTCATAGGCTTCTGCACGTTTCAATGGAGAGATCTTAACGAAGACAAAAGCAGGGTTAACAGAAAATCCTAAGAGATTGAGCCCTTCCTCAGTAACATCAATAAACCCCCTGCCAGTCCTGACACACCGTTGATCCCTGAGTTTACGTAGGTGCACATTCAAAGCCTGACGGCTTATACCGAGTTGGGAAGCTAACTCGTTCTGTTTGATCTTAAGAGTGTATATTGTAACTGGGTTGCTCGCAGCGTATAACCTCCGTAGGAGTTGTAGAGGTCGCCCTGTTAGTGCGGATTCTTCAATCATAGACTTTCACATCTTGAAATTAGACAAGATAAAACTTTACATTAGTAATGAGTGCTTAAAAATCTAATGCATTATCAAATAATAACTCCCAAAGCTGAGCCAAAGCCTTTCACCGGAATGTATTTATTTACTCCACAGTACCTTAAGAAGCCACAGATGCCTAGGCATCATGTCAAGGAGTAAGGCGGTAGATGCCATTGATCTCACACAGCCACCTCGCATAATAGCAAGCGTAGTCATTTCACAAGGCTAGAGTCGTGGACTACAAAGGTCATCATGGATTTCGAGACGCTCCCGATATAGCACATCAACCCAACACGTATCATGTCGCCTATCCTTAATGTCGGAGGACACCAAGAAAGGTGAAATCGCAGCTATGTAATTTCTGCTTAAAAAGCGGAATCCTGTGTTCAAAATGTCAATCTATGGTCAAGTCGGGGAAGGT
>DAOWHM010000051.1 GCA_030641425.1 Candidatus Bathyarchaeota archaeon
CAACTCAATAACAGCAACCTCTATCTTGGAGAAATAATGGATCACTCTACCGATTTCTCTAAGCTTACTCTCACCCAATTCCACCATCTCAAGCACACAAATATTGTTGAATTACAGCTAAATATAACTTGTTAAACTTCCTTAAGAAAACGAGCAGCGAGAAGGTCAATTTGGACTTCAAATTCAACGAAGTCTCACGAGCTTACTCCTCTATAGGCCTGTTTCTACAAGCCACACCATTAGGTCTTTGGGCAATTTTCCATTTCGGAGAATAAAGACAGAAACAAAGGTACATCCAGCCTGTGATTGAAGGTCGTGAGATTATGTGTATGGCAGTTACTGAACCTACAGGAGGCTCAGATCCAACATCAATCAAAACACGCGCCGTGCGTGAAGGGACCGGATACATTATCAATGGGAGCAAATGTTTCATCACGAACGGCGCCATAGCTGACACCTGTGTTTTCGTGGCTAAGACAGGAGATAGCTCAAAAGAGTTCAGCATCTTCATAGTTGAGAAAGGTACCCAAGGGTTCACTGCCGGAGTGAGAGAGAAGCACACAGGGTTTCGAAGTGTGGGCATCACCGAATTATTCTTTGAGGACTGCCGAGTACCAAGCGAGAACCTTATCGGAAAGGAGGGAGATGGTCTAAAAGCTGTCTTAAAGACTATATCGGAGATTGGAAGAATTGGAAATGCAGGTGTGGCTTTAGGGATCGCCCAGGCAGCATACGAGACAGCTCTCGAATTTGCCAAGGAGAGACAACTTTACCGAAAACCCATCTTTGAGCTTCAAGCAATCAAGTTTATGCTAGCTGACATGGACGTTGAAATTGAAGCTGCAAAGTGGTTGACCTACCATGCTGCTTGGCTCCTAGACCAGGGAAAGCAGAGTAGGGATATCTCGAAAGAGATCGCTAGAGCAAAACTCTTCACCGCCGAAGTTGCAAGGAAGACCGCTCTGCAAGCAGTCCAAATCCAAGGAGCAAGCGGAACTTTGCCTGAATTCAAAGCCATACGATATCTCTTAGATTCTTTGGAGACAATTGCTGCTGGAGGAACTAACGAGATAATGCGAGTTATAATCGGAAGAAACCTGTAATAAATCTCAATCAATTTCATTCAACGTTGAAAACTAGGAGTTAAGCCTTCATATTTTGAGAAAAGCTTTTATTCCTTTGGTGACTACGGTCAAATTTCTCTGACACAGAGGAAGCTAAAATGAAGTCAATTTTTGCACATAGAATGGAGGGACTAGGAACAGAGACTGCCTTCGAAGTATTAGCCAAAGCCAAAGCCTTGGAAAAGCAGGGTCGTGAAATAGTGCACCTTGAAATCGGCGAGCCTGATTTTGACACTCCATTGAACATCAGAGACGCTGCAATACGAGCTATGAACTCAGGATACACCCATTACGTTCCAGCTGCAGGAATTCCTGAGTTGAGGGAGACGATCGCTCAACATATCTCAGAAACTAGGAGCATCAATGTAGTTCCTGAAGAGGTAGTCGTAACACCCGGCGCCAAACCAATAATCTTCTTCAGCATGCTAGCTTGCGTCGAAGTTGGCGATGAGGTGATGTACCCAAATCCAGGATTCCCAATATACGAGTCAATGATAAACTTCATCGGTGCAGAACCAGTCCCAATGCAACTAAAGGAAGAAAACGATTTCTCCCTAGATACAGAGGACACCATTGAAAAGATATCCGACAAGACCAAGATGATTATTCTTAACTTCCCTGAGAATCCCACCGGTGGCGTTCTAACGAAAGAGAACTTAGCGGCAATCGCTGACAGAGTCAAAGACAGATCGGATCTAATCATAGTCTCAGACGAAGTCTACAGCCGAATGATCTACGAAGGAGAACATAGAAGTATCTCTTCTCTTCCAGAAATGAAAGAGAAAACCCTGATAATCGACGGGTTCTCAAAAACCTATGCCATGACAGGATGGAGGTTAGGCTACGGCGTTATGAGAAAAGACTTGGCCGAGAAGATTACTAAGCTCATGATAAACTCCAACTCTTGCACGTGCGCATTCTCTCAGATGGCAGCCGTCGAAGCCCTTCGTGGACCCCAAGATGAACCAAAAAGGATGGTGGAGGAGTTCAGAAAGAGACGAGAAATCATAGTCACCGGCTTAAACAGAATTGAAGGAATCACCTGCAAGAAACCACAAGCCACCTTCTACGTCTTTCCAAATGTGAAAGGACTGAAAATAAGCAGCAAAGAACTCCCAGACTTCCTACTAAACAACGCAGGTGTAGCCTCATTAGCAGGCACCGCCTTCGGAGAATATGGAGAAGGTTACCTAAGATTCTCATTCGCCAACTCATTACCCAACATAGAAAAGGCCCTAACCAGAATGGAAGAAGCCCTCCAAACCCTCTAATTTTTTTCTCGAAATCATCCATATGCAGAACATCTGCTAGTTCAAAAGAAGAGAGAACCCTTTTAAGAACACCATATTCTAACAATAGAAAAGCTTGGTTAATCTAAGCTTTGGAGAAAGGTAGATGTTCAGCAAAATTCTCATCGCCAACCGTGGAGAAATCGCACTACGAATATTGAGAGCGTGCAGAGAATTAGGAATCAAGACCGTCGCCATCTTCTCCGAAGCAGACAAGGAAGCGCTCCACACCCGCTACGCTGATGAAGCTCACCTCATTGGACCTCCTGAACCAAAACAAAGCTATTTAAACATCCAGAAAATAATTGAGGTCGCTGTAAACTCTGGGAGCGAAGCAATACACCCTGGCTATGGCTTCTTAGCGCAGATTCCAAGTTTCGTCCAGCAATGTGAACTCAACAACATCTCCTTTATCGGACCATCAAGTCAGACGCTGGAATTGATGAGTAACAAAACAATGGCAAGAGTAACCATCGAAAAAGCTGGGATCCCTATTATCCCAGGTAGCACCTCTGCATCAACCAACAACGACGAAGTAAAGCAAACTGCAGAGTCAATTGGATACCCAATCCTCATAAAAGCAGTCTTCGGCGGAGGTGGAAAAGGACTGAGGGTAGTCAAGAAACCTGACGAAGTTGATCAGGCAATAGAGCTTGCTCAGCTTGAAGCAGAAGCTTCCTTTGGAAAAAAACAACTCTACGTAGAGAAGTTTTTAGAAAAACCTCGTCACATTGAGTTCCAAATACTAGCCGATAAAGAGAGCAATTTCATCCACCTTGGAGAAAGGGAATGCTCGATCCAACGAAAACATCAGAAGATCATCGAAGAAACCCCCTCTCCTACGATGACTAAAGAGAAGAGAGCAGAGATTGGTGAAGTAGCCAAACAAGCTGCAAAAGCCTCGAATTACGTAAACGTGGGCACAGTGGAATTCCTAGTTGACAAAGATGGAAATTTCTACTTCTTAGAGATGAACACGCGGCTGCAGGTAGAACACCTAGTGACCGAGATGGTCACAGGCATCGACATCGTAAAGGAACAGATCCGGATTGCAGCTGGAGAAAAACTCAGCTACAAGCAAAGCGAAGTTACCATTAATGGACATGCACTTAATTGCCGAATAAACGCTGAGGACCCTAGCAAAAGTTTTGCTCCATCTCCTGGAGTGATAACTGACCTCCGTCTGCCTGGTGGTCCCGGTGTCAGAGTCGACACTGGGCTATACGTCGGTTGCCAAATACCCCTCGTCTATGACTCCTTAATAGCAAAGATAGCCACTTGGGGTCATCACCGTGATGAAGCTCTTCAACGAATGAGAAACGCCCTTAGAGAGCTCTCAATAGAAGGCGTGGAAACCTCCACTCCCTTCTTGATAGAGATATTAAGGGATGAAGCGTATCAGTCGGGCAGAATTCACACAAGATTCGTTGAAGAACGAATGACAAAGCAAACATCAGAAAGTGTGAACTCACGAGAAGACGTAGCTATTCTATCAGCTGTCTTGGCCAAATACCTTAACAGGAAAGAGAGTAAGGCTACAATTCCTTCGCGAAGCAGAAACCACGTTCCCTTATGGAAAGCCTCAGGGCGAAGAGAGTATCATTCTCAAGGGGGATTGAAATGGATTCACTAGCAGAGTACATTGTAAGTGTGTCCGGGAAGAAACGTAAAGCAAAACTTCTTGGAGTCTCTGGTGGACAAAAGGCTTTGGTTGAACTTGACGGCGAAACTGTTGAAGTAGCTGGACAGATGCCCTTAACATCGGGGAAACTCACATCGATAAAAGTCAATGGCAGAAGTTACAAAGTAAAGGTGGACAAGAATAATAGACCGCGAGTATTCAATGTAGAGGTCGATGGAAAACATTTTGTCCTAGAGCTGCAAACCAAACCGAAAAGATCATCTAACAGCACTAGAAAAACCTACGCTCATACACCACATGTGGCTAAGAGACATAGCTTCGAAGTCTCAAAGAGGGGCTGTGTAACTTCTTCCATGCCTGGGAAAATTGTATTGTTGAAAGTCAAGAGTGGTGACAGAGTCGAAGTTGGAGATCCACTATGTATTCTAGAAGCGATGAAGATGGAAAATGAAGTTGTCGCACCAGTTAGAGGCATAGTGGAGGAGGTTAAGATCGATCAGGGTTCCTCTGTCGATAA
>DAOWHM010000007.1 GCA_030641425.1 Candidatus Bathyarchaeota archaeon
AATAGCTAGAGTAGTACCTGCAAATTGCGCGTTTCATCCATATATCCACTGGAAAAGCTTCAAGTTTCTCCAGCGAAAACAAAAGAATGCAGTCAGCCACTTTATGGCCAACACCAGAAAGTATCATCAACTTGCTTCTTGCATGCGGATAATCAGCATTCTTCAATGAATCCAAAACGAAATGATTGCGGTAAACCAGATTTGCAGTCTCTAGAACTCGTTTCGCCCGGAAGCCCAACTTGCATTCTCTCAGCTCTTCCATTGTGGCGTTTGCTAGAACTTTCGGTTTGGGGAAGGTGTAGAAACTGTTTCCTTCGAAAATGAGTTCATCACCAAACCTTCTTGATAATTCGAAGATCATCTCTTTGATTGCTGGTATGTTTTTGTATGTAGCACAGATGAACGAGATTAGACATTCCCAAGGTGATTGTCTGACTATTCGTAAGCCTGAAAATGTTTGAACTGTCTTCTTCATCAGGGAGTCTCGACTAATCTCTGAAGTTATTTTTGGCAGGTTATCGTCTAGACGAAAATAACTCTTGATAAAATCGTTGTTGACGCCTTCAAACTCAAGAGTTTCAGATGTTTGTCTGATTTTAAATACTCTATTTTCAACTATTCCAAACCACCAATCGCTGATTTTCTTCCATCGGAATAGCTGCCCACATCTGAGAGTTGTCTCCAAATTGAAGGGTGTCGAAGCATTGTCTAATCTTAGTTCTGGCATATTTCAGGGTTGAAAGAATGGGATAAACTAATAAATCTATCAGTGTCCTTTTGCTTGTTCTTGCCAACACTATTTACTGCGCGAGGCTGTTTGATATGGTGAAGAGAGTTTGCGTTTTTGGACTTGAAGGAATTCCGCTGTTGAAAGCTGGCGATGATCTTCCCAGTTTAATTATTGAAGCGGCAAAGAGTAACGGGGTTGAGATTGAGGATGGAGATATCCTTGTGGTTGCTCAGAAAGTTGTTTCAAAGGCGGAAGATCGAGTCGTTAGACTGGACTCTGTTAAGCCTTCCAAAAAAGCGTTAGAAATCGCTAAAAACTCAGGAAAAGACCCGAGGATTGTTGAGTTGGTCATACGCGAATCAAAACGCTTTCTAAAAGTTTCACAGCAGACTCTTATTGTTGAAGACCGACGGGACTTGGTCAACATAAATGCTGGAATAGACAAATCAAATGTAAGAGGAGAGAATCGATACGCACTCCTCCCAGAGGATCCAGATAGATCAGCGCGGAACTTGCGTTCGCGCATTGCAGAGCTTACTAGCAGAAATGTGGGCGTGATAATATCTGACAGCTATAGTCGAGCGTTCAGAAGGGGTCAGGTCAACTTCGCGATCGGTTTGGCAGGAGTTGACTCTTTTGTTGATTATCGGGGGACAACAGATTTGTTTGGATATGTTTTACAGGTCAAATTCTGCGCAGTAGTTGATGAACTGGCTGGCGCAGGTGAGCTAGTTATGGGACAAGGAAAAGAGGCGATACCAGTAGCTATAATCAGAGGGTTGAAGCGTAGGAGCCCAAACGCAGTTTCATCCTCCAAAGATTTAGTGATCACTGAGGAAGAAGACTTGTTTAAAGATGTCTGGTAACTTTTTAGATGAGAAAGCACACGTATATCCTAGCCTGACAAACCATGGAAGGTGCTGACCGGAGTGAACTGCCAAATATGTAATGTTGAAACTTACATGCCTTTCAAGTGTCAATACTGCAACCAATTTTTCTGTGTTAAACACCGCTTGCCTGAAAATCATGACTGCTCTGAACGTTGGCTGGCTAAAGCGCCTCGAAATCAGCCACCAAAAAGTTTGAGAACTGATGAAACACAACCTGCCTACCAATACAAAGTCACTATGATGCAACAACGCCAAAGGAAAATCATATGGTTCAGCAAAACAGAACTCAAACATTTATTGTTTGGAGCCCTGCTCACTCTTGCGATAGGGATTTCAATGCCACTATACTTCAACCCTGCACTTTACAACTATCCTGAGATCTTCATCACCGTATCTTTTGTGTTCACCATATCCTTCATAGTTCATGAACTCGCTCATAAAATCGTGGCTCAACATTATGGCTTATGGGCGGAGTTTCGCATAACGATGTTTGGAGCTCTCATAACAATACTATCAATTATTTCGCCTTTCAAGATTATTTCACCCGGAGCTGTTATGATTGCTGGCACGCCAGACAGGGAGACTATTGGGAAAACTTCGATTGCAGGACCTCTCACAAACATCTCTCTAGCCCTACTTTTTCTAGCCTTCACAAGGCTATTTACTGGTCTTGGTCTTACGATTGCCGAGTTCGGTTTGCTGATTAACTCTGTGATCGCTCTGTTTAACTTGATTCCCTTCGGAGTTCTCGATGGGTTCAAAATCTTTTTCTGGAACAAGACAATATGGGTTCTTGCCTTCTCTGCGTCCTTAGCTTTGACTATCTACGCATATGCAGGATCTCCCCTACTCTAATTCTATCTCATCGCGCTCGTACTGCCGTAAAAAGAGGTTTGAACGGAGCTAACTCCATTCCAGTTCATAGCTAACTGTCACTATCACGACATCGTAGATGTCGATTATTCCATAAGGCTCAGCGATGTCACATTGTATATTCCATTTTGGATCAGACTGCGTTGCCTTGTACGCACGACAGACAAGCACAACGTCATAGAGGTCGACTACTAAGTCATTGTTGATGTCTGCGAGATTCCAGCGAACATCAATCCATAGTGTGTCATTCGCAGTTGTTCCTGCAATGTTTACTGAGGTAAACACTTTCCAAGTCCCAAACGTCTCCGCGGGGTCAGGGGAAGAAGGAAACGCGAGTTTTGCAGTCGCAAGGCCAGACTCATTCGTTCTTCTAACGAGAATGGACATCCCTCCATCTGGCCTAATGACCTCGAAAGCAACATCCTTATTCACCTCAGGCCACCCACCATATGTTACATTCGCATAGAAAATCACTTCTTCCTCAAAAACAAAGGCTGGGCATGGAACAACCTGTCCTCTACCTCCTTTCTGCGTGAAGACATCTATATTCGGTGCCGTAGAGACTCGATAAGCATCTACTAAAGTGAGTACGTTGGCTAAGAGCAACACAAGTATTATCCAGCAGATTATTCTCCTTAACAACTCCCTTCTCCAAAAACTATAGCTCATCGAAACTATTATCTCTTTTTAAAACTCAAGGTTCACAATAGCAAGGGATTACATTCCTTGCATAAAGAACCTGCGTTAGATCTATTGTCCATCTATCGAGAATTTTAGCGTGAGCACGCGCAAAGTCTTATAGTTTTCATGGTAACACTACTGATTGTAACTAGGGGGAATTGCATTTGAAAACAGAGATCAAAAGAGGAGCAGTAATAGGTTCTGGGGCAATGGGTCACGGCATCACACAACTTCTTGCGATGGCTGGATACGAGGTTAAAATGATTGATGTTAACGAAGAGATCCTTAGCAAAGCCAAGGAGAAGATCAAATGGAGTCTTAGTAAATTCGCAGAGAAAAGAAGAATTAGACAAGAAGACGCAGACGCAGCCTTCTCACGAATAAACACCACCACTAACTATGAAGAAGCCACCAAGGACATAGACTTGGCCATTGAAGCAACTCCTGAAAACATGGAAATCAAGAAAAAAGTGTTCTCCACTCTTGACTCACTAGCACCTCCACACACCATACTAGCCTCGAACACATCAACTCTCAGCATCACCGAGATGGGCAACGCAACCAAACGTCCAGATAAAGTTGCAGGTATGCACTTCTTCAACCCACCCCAGATGATGGCACTCATAGAAGTCATCAAAGGAGAAGCAACAAGTCAAGAAACAATCGACACACTTGTAGAACTCGCCAAAAAACTTGGCAAAATACCAATAGTAGTTAAGAAAGATGTGCGAGGCTTCATAGTGAACAGAATCCTAGGAATCGTCTTCAACGAAGCATTCTGGGCCTACAGTAGAGGCGAAGCAACTAAGGAAGGAATAGATGCCTCTGCAAAGTACACGGGTGGCTTCCCGATGGGATGGTTTGAACTGGCTGACTTCATCGGATTAGACATAGCCACCGAAGTGGGCAGAATTCTCTACAGAACATACGGCGAAAGGTTCAAACTTTGCACAGAAATCGTAGAACCCCTCATAAAAGCCCGAAAGTTCGGAAACAAAACTGGTAATGGATTCTATGACTGGACGAAGGGAAGACCAAGGATACCCTTCAATCTCCTTGAGGAATATGATGTGGACAGGTCTTGGGCTGTAGCTGTGAACGAAGCCGCTTGGCTAATCCACGATGGTGCCGCTAACCCAAAGGACATAGATACGGGAATGAAATTGGGAACATTTTGGCCTTCGGGCCCATGCGAATATGGAGACAAAACAGGATTAGATATAATAATGAATAAGCTGAAAGAACTTCACGACAAATATAGTATGGAAATGTATAAACCCTGTCCACTACTTGAGGATTACGTGGCGAAGGGTTGGATAGGAAAGAAAGCTGAAAGGGGATTCTACCAGTGAACTTTGAACTTACTGAAGAGCAACTAAGCATCAAGAACGCTGTAAAGGAATTCTGCAAGAAAGAGTTCCAACCCGAATTAGCACTGGAACTTGATAAGAAAGAAGAGTTTCCACTGAAACTATACAAGAAAGCAGCTAAACTTGGATTCACAAGTCTATTCTTTCCTCAAGAGTATGGCGGACAAGGATTTGGTCTCATCGAAACATGTCTGGCAATAGAAGAAATGTGTCGATCAGACTCCTCTCTTGGAGTTGCTATTTCAGTTGGTCCTTTCGGCAGTGAATTCATCGTCGAATTTGGAACCAAAGCACAGAAAGAGAAGTATCTTCCCTCGATATGCAAAGGCGACTACATATCAGCCGCTGCTTTTACGGAACCTAATGTCAGTGGAAGCGATATAACCCGTATGGAAACCACAGCTACCAAATATGGAGACGAATGGTGGATCAATGGTACAAAAACCTTCATTTCAAATGCTCCAATAGCAGACTTTGTAGTTGTTTTGACTCAAACGGATACTAAGGTGAGACCCACATATAGAGGAGAAACTCTCTTTGTAGTCGATAAAGATACACCGGGATTGGAAACTACTAAATTACATAACAAGATGGGAATAAGATGCTCAGTAACTGGAGAAATCCATTTTGATAATGTGAAGGTAACCGATCTACAGATTGTCGGGGAACTCAACAGAGGATTCTATCACTCCATGGAATTCTTCGACAAGACCCGAGTAGGGGTCGCCGCTCAAGCCGTCGGCATGGCTCAAGGAGCTTGGGAAATCGCTTTCAAATATTCAAAAGAGAGAGAAGCCTTCGGGCAACCAATCTTGCAGCACGAGCTAATAGGATGTGGTCTGGCTGAAGCAATAACCAAGATCGAAGCCGCTAGATGGCTGACCTATAGAGCTGCATGGCTCATTGACGAAGGTAAAATGGACCCTATGATTACAGCAATGGCAAAACAGTATGCCAGCAAAGTCGCTGTAGAAACGACCGACTTCGCTATCCAAACTCTTGGCGCATATGGTTACTTAGCCGAGTACCGAGTCGAAAAGTTCCACAGAGATGCCAAGATAACTGAAATCTATGAAGGAACATCAGAAATCCAAAAACTTACCGTACTTAAATATCTCCTACGTAAATTCTAACCCAACCCTAAACCTGATAAGACATATAGACACAACAACTCAACATAACCCGTGGTGAATTTCTTGAGCAAAGCTTATGATACTATTAAAGTTGAGAGAGAAGAAAGCATTTTATCCATAATACTAAACAGACCCCACAGACTCAACTCATTCAACGATGTCTTACTAGAGGAATTAGGCGATATCCTACAGACAGCTGAAGACGATTCCTCAATAAAATGCGTCATAATAACTGGAGAAGGTGATAGAGCCTTCAGTGCGGGTGCAGACATAACAATGTTTTCTAAAGCAACACCAGTAAAAGCAGAAGCATTCTCAAGACTTGGACAGAAAATCTTCGGAAAAATCGAGGAGATACCCAAACCAGTTATAGCTTCGATAAATGGTCTCGCGTTAGGTGGAGGCCTAGAATTAACCCTGGCCTGCGACTTCCGAGTAGCAGCAGAACATGCTGAACTCGGAAGCCCAGAAATAATCCTTGGACTAATACCGGGATGGGGTGGAACCCAAAGATTGGTGAGAATCATAGGTCTAGCCAAGGCTAAAGAAATCATAATGCTTGGGAAGCGTCTGAAAGCTGAAGAAGCTCTAAACATCGGATTAGTACATAAGATAGTGCA
>DAOWHM010000038.1 GCA_030641425.1 Candidatus Bathyarchaeota archaeon
AAGGAGGAAGCCTTGAAGAGAGAGATGTATGAAGAGTTGGGCATCGATGTTGAAGGCTTAAAGTTTATCTGCAAAAATTTTTATATCGCAAGCAACGGTGAAAGACAAAATGCATATTGTTACCTCGTCACCCGCTACAAAGGAGACCCCGTTGGCAGATCAGCAGAAGCGATTTTTTGGGAAGATAACATCGAAAATCTAAGCCTGGAAGTTGACAGAAAGACAATACGCAAGTTAAGAGTGCTCTAAAGGTTCCGTGCATGCTGCATGCATAGGCATTTCTTGACTTTCATCTACACAAAAATATTTCAGCCTTAGGGAATCTTGATGTTGGTCCATATTCCGGAATAATAGGCGTAGGGAGTTGATTCCATTCCTTCAGATGAAGAGAGCATATTTCTTTTCCAACTCCATCATTTTTCAACCGTTTTGGGCAAAGTTCGAATATTGCGCTCGCTTTAGATTCTAAAGATCTGAATTGATAATTCATAAGCCCTTTTAGAATGTCAGACGAATACATTGAGCTAAAATGAGGTGAATTGAATTGCCATTCTATTGGACCCTTTTGAAAGTTGACCGCGCAAAGACAACGGAATCTTTGAAGGGCTTAAAGAAACTGCCAAAGAAATCTCCTAACCCAGGCATAAAAGTGTACTATGTTGCAGATGTCTTCGGTGAATGGGACAACTGCGTCTGGTTTGAAGCAGACAACAATACACACGCGATGGAATACGTTCAGAACACCCTGGCCAAAATCCCAGGGATAGTTCACACATATACTTTACCAACGTCTCCCATCCGCGAATACTACAAAGACTGGTAAACATTAAATACCAACTCTAACCAGCCCCTTTTTTTTCTGACAAAGGTTAAACAGTTAACTCCCTAATAGTGAAGAAATATCCACCACAAACTTCGCTTTCTTTCTGCTGTCCTTGACTTCTGTTCTTCCAGGTCCTTTTTAAGAAGCATGATTATTTTTTTCTTCTCAAGTGGTTCTTGGTGTAAACTTCAAAATTTTTTCCGGGAGCGGCTAGCTCAAAAATTTCAGTGAATTCATCATTGTTTAGAACGTTGTATGTTTCTTTTGCGCGCCAGCCAAGGGGAATATTTTCAATACTCTCTGTGACAAATACAATAATCCTGCCATCATCAACAATACTTTCAAGAACATACTGATTAACGAATCCTTCTACATGAAACTGCCGCAACACAAACTTCTTTCGGTTATCGTCGTAACTGAAAAAACCTATATCCTCATGGATTTCGCCTTTTAGATTTTTCTTCTGTGGTTTAAATATGGATCTGTTTCTTGCCTGAAGAAACTTTCCATCTAATACAAATTCATAGTTCCGTTCAGTTATCGACGTGCCTGAGCATCCTTCACTTGTCCCTTTCCATGAACCAACGAAAAATCTGAAAGGAGCCCAGACGTCTTGTCTCTTATCTTGATTCATCTTTTCTCAAACTCCATCGATTCTGTTAAGCAGCTTAATCCGCATATTTTATATCTCTTACTCGCCAACCGCTAAACTTGTAAAGGGCTAATTTTTACAATCTTATGCATCATTATCTATTCTCATTTTCGGAATACGTGTATAACATCGACTGGAACTACTATTGGATGAACTTGCGTCCGATCTATGAACGAATTGCGTGGAGATAAATATGTCATCCAACGATTGAGAAGCCATCGAATAGTAAGCTTGGGGTTTCAACTGTGTATTGGGTCTTTTTCGAATCATTGCCAAGCTCGAGGAGTTGTTTAAATCCTTCATAGAAATTGCCTGAGACTGATACTGGTTGAAGAGGGCACTTCTTTTCACCATCACGTATTAAGTAAGCGGAATTGGCAACTGAGGAGAATTCTCCAGTTGCTACAGAACTGTGGAATATGCCTATGGGAGCATCGGTTATTAGGATCGCTTGTCCGTCTGTGGAAGCGATTATGTCATCCAGACTCTTGCTTCCGGGTTTGACTTCGAAGTATTTAGGGCGGATTAGTGGAGAAGTCTCGTAGGGGAGAGTTGAACCAAATGGTCCACCGCCTCGTGAGCAATTTCCAGTTGACTCAGTTCCGTAGATGCGTGAATAATATGTATCAAACAAGAATCGAGTCAGTTTGCCCTTTTCAATAACTGTGTTTGTTTGTTGTGGGTAACCTTCTGCGTCGATGGCCTCTGTGCTAGGATAAGAAAGTTCTTGTCCATCGTCTAGAATTGTTAGTTTTGGAGTCGCGATTTCTTTTCCGATCTTGTCTGCGATGGGAGAACGTCCTTCTACAACGTATTCTCCCCTTGCGGATTGCCCAAAACTGGTATATATATAAGCAGCTGCAGCGTTTGGTTCCCAGATCGTTGGTAGAACTGTTGTCTTGTTGAGTTTTTGTGCATTGAGCAGATCGATGGCCTTTCGAGCAGCAGTTTCGCCTAGATCTTCAGTGTTAATTAAACGTTCTCGCGAAATGTCATATTCATATGCTGATTTACGTTCCTCTTCTTGGACTGCCATGCAATAGACGTAGCAGCTGTTTGAGGCTGATCTGGAAGCTTGGAGAAGTCCTTGTGTGTTTCCAACAGCGAATCCTCCCCATTCCGCGGAAGAGCTGCCTGCTACGGTTTTAATCCGTCTGTCAAACCCTTGCCCATCTTTGACTAAGTTACTGGCATATGTGATGAGTTCCTCTCTGCTTAGATCCAATATTTCTCTGGCAAAAGCTCCTTCTCTACCTGGTTTCTTAGGTTCGCAGAATCCTTTAAATCGCTCGTCTTTTACGCTGAGTGATGTTAAACTGGCGATCGCTTCGTTGATGCTTCGTTTTATT
Source organism: Candidatus Bathyarchaeota archaeon (assembly GCA_030641425.1). GTDB lineage: Archaea > Thermoproteota > Bathyarchaeia > Bathyarchaeales > SOJC01 > SOJC01. The sequence goes on from DAOWHM010000038.1 coordinate 2,825, forward strand.
CTGTTCAGTGATATTCCACTGGACGAAGCGAAGCTTACACTATTTTGTTTTGCGACGCGGACAGCGTTTCCTTCTTCAATGCCATCTGTCGCTTTCACCACACCTTGATCAATATCGACTTCAGCGCGGTTCCTGTAATATAGATATAGCTCAAATTCAGCTTCTCTGTCTATCGTTCTTGCATATTTCAGACCAGTATCGACTGTGGAAAGTAATCCATCCTTGAGGCTTTCAAACTCCATTTCATCCTACTCCTAGCTTATGCTTTACCTCCGAATCTCACTTCGCTAACCACCAATTCTGGTCCACCAATTCCGCAGGGTAATGGATATTGCCCATCCTTCCCGCAGCCTCCAAAGTAGCCCGCGTATATGCGAAGGTCTCTTGTTGCTCCTTCTACTTTGGAGAGAAGGTGGAGTATGTTACCGGACAATGCTACTTCACGGAGAGGCTCACGGATTTCACCTTTCTCCACCCAGTAACCGCGTATCGCCTTGAACACAAAACTTCCATCTCCTTCGACTTGACCGCCTGAAGTCTGAATAGCATAGATGCCTGTGTCTAGTAATTCAAGTGCTTCTTCCTTCGTGAGTTGGCCAGGGGCGAAATATGTGTTTGTCATTCTGGGTATTGGATTAAAGCCGAAGTGTACTGCTCTACAATTTCCCGTGGGTTCTTGTTGTAGGTATTGGGCGGTTCCTCTGCTGTGCAGATAATGTTTGAGTGTTCCTTTATCTAGGATTGTGGTTTTGTTTGCTTTTGTGCCTTGGTCGTCATAGGGTACCCATAATCCCCCGAATTCTTGAAGGTTTGGAGTTCCATAATCAACAATTGATGCGTGTTCGGTGCCAAGTTTTTTGTCAATCTTTCCTGTCAAGGGTGAACCTCCAATGACCACAAAATCGCCTTCGCTGAGATGGCCAAAGGATTCGTGAGCGAGTACTCCTACCAAGTTATTCTCTATGAGAGTTCGATATTTACCAGCGGGACAAGCTCTCGCTTTTAGTTGTTCCTTTGCATGAGCCCCTGCCTCTTTTCCTATATCCTCGGGGGTTGATCCCTTGGTGTCGAAGAGCTCTAATCCCATCGTTCCATGCGCTTGTCCGAGTCCATTCACGAGGTTCCCTGATTCTGTTTTGGACGTAACTGTACACCTTAGATCGATGAGCTCAAACTGCCAATCAACCATTGAGTCTTCACTGTTCGTGAATAGTTTGCGTCCATAAAGCTCCCCGTACATCCCAGTTACATTACTGATGTTCTCACCGGATTCTCGGGCGTTATCAACGGCTCTATTGACTAAATCGACTTTGTAGCTCAAGTCTTTAGTTTTGGGATGAATCTTTATTGGAAATGTATCACTATTCTGACTTTTGACTGGGGCTCTCTTATCAAAGCTCAACTTCAGCGAGACCGCGTTAGCGGAAGCCTTAGCCATCTTAAATGCTCGGGTTACAGTTTCCTCCAGTTCCTTGTCGTTCTCACTGGGTGTATAGGAGTAACCTGAGGCTCCACCATAGTAGCAGGTAACACCTACGCCTGCCCTAGATTTGAGAAGTATATCCTTCCATGTATCGTTGACGCGGTACAAGGTTCTTAAGATTAAATCATCGAATCGTGCTTCAACGAATTCAGCACCTAACTTCTCTCCAAGTTTCACAGAATTCTGTAACTTTTCAAGCATTGTTTGTCCACTCAGACTTATGACAAATTGTACATTAGGATAATTAGCACCTGCATTTAAGTTCTAGCATTTACCTACTCGCTTGTATCCATGAAGTCAGTGTACATGCTTTTTGAGATCTTTAAATCAGTGCATTCATGCATATGACAACCTTATGCCATAGGCGTGGTTTGACATGAGTCGATTCGCGGAAGAACTACTTCTTGACTTGGTAGAGCGTGGTTATCAAGGACGCATCGTATCCATCCAACACCTTCGTGACTTGCAAGAGGAGATTGAAGGACGCTATAAGAAGGGTTTATTGGACGAAGAATTCTATCAGGAACGTCTTGTTTGGTTTGATTTCCGTGTCCTCGATAGTTTGCCACAAGCCATGTCATTGATTGTGATCGCCGACCCTCGACCGCAGAGCTAGGCCGTTCTCGCATGGAATGGGGAATCACGGGCACTGATCCTTCCTCCGACCTACGTAGTCTACGAGAAGACAAGAAAATAGGTGGAAGA
>DAOWHM010000127.1 GCA_030641425.1 Candidatus Bathyarchaeota archaeon
CTTATCCTTTTCTTCTCTTGGGAGTAAAAACGCTGGAAGAATCTTCTTCTGTTTACGAGATACACCCCATCTTTTAAGTCGAGAAACCTCGATGTCTTTTGACATGCCTTTCACAAAACTTGTGTTTCAATGAAAATCCTTGAACAACTATATAAAACTTGCATGCAAGTATTGATTATTATCCTGTCAAAAAAGAATGTTTTTTTCTTGTTTGATTTCTGGTGTGTAAGTAGGTTTTGGTAGTCTCTTCCATAATATGTCGAGGCATCTATCCTTATAACAGACTGCTTTGCAATGGGAATAGGGGAGGGGCAAGAGATTAGGTGACGAAGGTGAAGCGGAAACGAGGCTATAAACGCGGGTACTCAGTGGCGCTTCTTGTGGGTTTTGAGGATGACCATGCGGTTCTGTGGCAGGTATTTAGTCATGTCGTAAGACTGCACCTTACATTGACGCTTGGCGGAAAGAGGACAGATGAGAGGGTTCTATATAATTTTCACGAATCTGTGGTTGATGGGTTGAGACCAGTGCTCAAGGAAGGGGTAAGAAGTATCGTGGTCACAGCTCCGATGAAAACCACTTTTGCCGCAGACTTTCTGGACCACGTGCGAAAACATCACGTATATCTAATTCAATCGAAGAGGCCGAATAGGGTAACTTTCGCCAAGCTAGTTGGCTCTGCGGACCAGCCCCACAAAGTGGCCGAACTGGTGAAAACCAAGGAATTCTCCAAGCTAATCACAGAGACAACCTCAGGAGAAGCTGATCACATCGTCAATACCTTGGAGAAACATCTTTACAGCAATGACAGTAACGTGGGTGTCCTATATTCGCTAAAAGAAATCGAAGACATTGTCTATGACCGAGAGAGACACAACGACTTCAGGACGGAATATCTGATGCTCACAGACAAGTATCTTGCTGACAGTAAGGACAAGAACAGGATTCATAGGTTATTACAGATCTCAAAGAATAGAAAAGTGAAGACAAGAATAGTCAATGCGGAAACTCCAGCAGGCAAACGAATCAGCCAATTCGGCGGCTTAGTTTTCTTCCCCATACCAACCAAATAGCGCACGGATTGAATTCCAAATGCATGCAAAAACTAGCGCAGGTCTGGCATCTGGATCTGTGATATGCCAATCCCAATAAACCTCTTACATCAGCCAGTCGCCCATGTCGACACCAATCATGCATACATCACGATTTGCCCACAGACGACCATAGCATCCTGTAGTTCCTTGACTCAATGCATGCGTGCAATGTCTTAGTAAGATTCAGTAAAAATTACATTCTCAAAGCCAAGATGCAGTATCTGAGAATCAAACCTTTCCGGAGTGAAGATAAGCGTAAGTAACACATAGATCATTGATGGCTTGGGAATTACCAAACGCAAGGTAAATAGGGTCTAACTCTAAAGCCAATTTCGAAATCTCTTGCCATCTTCTCAATTTCTTTAATTCTGATTTCCGGAATATTGACTGCTGTGATCTCAACAGTGAGATTTGAGCCTCTTGCTTGTCCAATAAACTGCAGGATCTTCTCAAACGCATTTTCAAATGAAGGACGACAAACTTCATTATATATAGTAGCGTTGTGTGCGTTTAAGCTGACACTTAATTTGTCGATGCCTGCAACCTTGAGTTCTGCTGTAACATCCCTACTGGGGTGAAGCAGTAAGGCATGTCCATTTGTGTTTATGCGTATCGGTTTCAAATGATTTTGATTTAGCCACCTTGAAATTTCAAGAAGTGTGTCTAGTCTCATGGTTGGTTCTCCAAAGCCGCAGAAAACAAACTCTGACCAATGTTTTATGAGGGCAACCTTCTGTAGTTCTTTTATGATTTCATGTGATTGAGGCTCAGTTGCCAATCTCAGGTTGAATCCTGAGATACCATGTTTAAACTTGCGAATGCAGAAGTAGCAGTCGTTTGTGCAATCGTTTGTCAGGTTAAAGTATAACTTGTTGTCTAACCAATAGACGATGCTGGGAGCCCTATCGCTTATGATTTTCAAATAGTCCACTCTGAGCTTGGTTAGGATAAGCGTCTTGGGTAAATAAGTTGTCTATGGATTGAACGCATCCGACTTCTATGGGTAAGCTTCCCTAGATGGAGATACTTTCTTATGGTTATTATGAGTATTAATGATTCGATGTGAGAGTTAACAGCGTCAGCTTTAAACGTGTAATTTCATCAAACGATACGAAACTTTATTACACACTACACAAACGATATTTCTGGAGTCCCAGAGCAAGGAGGATCTCTTTATCGTCGAATATCTCCAAGGCAAAGCTCAAAGATTAGGTCCGGAAATTCCTAGATTGGAGAAGCTTACATCACCTTTGCAGAGGCGGGATAGGCACGATATAGTTGCAGAGATTCTGAAGCAAGCAAAGGACGGTGAAAAGAAGACCTGCATAATGTATAAGGCAAGACTCAGCCATTCTCAACTCAAATACTACCTAAGCCTCCTAGGTCGAAGCGGTTTGATCATGAATAATGATGGAGTTTACAGGACAACTCCAAAAGGATTAGCGTTCATCAGAGAATTTGAAGCTGTCAACTTCCTTTTTCGACAGTAGATTTTGAGAAAGACAAGAGCTGTTTCGCTACTCTTTCATCTTAATGCTAAATATGCACCACTTAATTCCACATGTATGTCGCATAAGGTTACAATTGGGTAACGTTCGAAGGTTTCTTGAAGTCTCATAGGTGTAAGTGTGAACGCATGGGGAAATGTCCCCAGTTTAAACCCTAAATAAATGGGTGAGGGAGGCGTGCTGGAGTCACATGTTCATTAGGGCTTCTGAGAGCTTGCGTTCTCGCGTTACGTACTGCTTTTCTGAATGTCACGATCGTCTTTGGTTCCAACTCTCTCAGACTCATCTTCATCCAGGAGCAGATTCTTCAGTTCAGAAGGAAAAAGAGCTTGCACCTGCTCCATCATCTCTAGCTTGTTTACGTCCTCCGGTTCTGGAGTAATTTCGTATTTCTTATTTTCTGGCTTCAAGTTATCTGCGTCGCTCATTATGTGTCATATTCCTCCAGGAACAACTCTGCAAAGAGATCACAAACCGACAACGAAGGCTCACCCACTTGATGTTTTCCATTGCCAATAAAAGACTTGTTGGAAGGTCGGATTTGGAATAGGA
>DAOWHM010000074.1 GCA_030641425.1 Candidatus Bathyarchaeota archaeon
TCTGATCGAAGGCTTCTGTTAGTATTTATCAGGTATTTCTAAGCAGCTCAAGTAGGGCCATCGCAAGAGTTTTTCCTTTCTTTGTGATTGCGTACTGCTTCTTTAGGGGATCGATAGGTGTTGCTTTTGCTAAGCCTAGCTGTGTAATCTCTATCATACGAGATCGGTAAGTACCATCACTTAATGTCAGTTTGTGCTCGTTCATGAAGGATTTGGCTTTTTTCCATTTTCCTCTGTTTAATGCTAGAAGGAAAAGACAATCGATAGCATGATCTTTCTCGATCATTCTCTTAATGGTAGCGGTTTTAGGGGTTGTGAGAACTTCCGTTATTTGTTGCTCGAGTTTTTTGACCTTCTCTGTATCTCCCATTTTATTTTCGCCTGAAATGGTTCTGCTATTTATTTTACTCTTTGAGCTTAATAGATTTAACCTATATTACGATATATGTAATAATACTAGGGACATATAATATATTTTGGCAGTTATTTACGCTTCCGAAACAGTTGAATCTCATCCATAGATGTGGCACATTTGAACGACAAAATTGATATTATCCGATCCCTTTTTACTCTGTTCCAAAGAGTCAGGTGTGATAGCTGTTGTACAAAATCATTACCAAGCGGAAACTCGCTGAAAACGTAATTCTAATCAAGATCTACGCTCCTGAAATCGCTAAGAAAGCTCAGACAGGGCAGTTTGTTATAGTGATAATTGATGAAACAGGTGAAAGGATCCCTCTTACTCTTGCTGATTGGAATCCAAGCGAGGGCATCATCACGTTAGTCTTTCAAGAAGTTGGTGTATCCACAAAGAAACTTGGCTGCCTTGGTTCAAATGAGGAATTGTATGACGTTCTAGGCCCTTTGGGAAATCCCAGTGACATAAGACACTATGGCACATCAATTGTCGTAGGAGGCGGTGTCGGCACAGCCTGTTGCTTACCCGTCGCGAAATCACTCAAAAAGGCAGGAAATAAAGTAGTCTCCATTATTGGAGCTCGAAATAAGGAGTATCTCATCCTGGAGAATGAGATGAGGAGCATATGCGACGAAGTTTATATATCAACGGATGATGGCTCCAAAGGGGTCAAAGGGTTTGTCAGCGACATACTTAAAACCCTGATAGAAGAGGGGCACCCAATAGATATCGTCTATGCTATAGGTCCAGTTCTAATGATGCGGGCTATCGCTAACCTTACACAAGGTTATGGCATAAAAACAGTAGTTAGCTTAAACCCCATAATGGTAGATGGAATGGGAATGTGTGGAGCTTGCCGAGTTTCAATTGGCGGTGAGGTTAAATTCGCATGCGTTGATGGTCCTGAATTCGATGCCCATCAGGTAGATTTCGATGAATTAATCAAACGTCAAAGAATGTTTCTTGATGAAGAAAAACTTGCATTAGAACATTGGCAAAAACACAGGAGCAAAAGAGTATAGATATATAATACGAATTTGCGCCACCAAAAAAATATGAAAAGATTGTTTCCAAGGAACCCCCTTGAGAGCACCAAAAAAATTAAGCGCCGCAAATTGTTCTCCGAAGCGGAGCCACACAATAAAGCTTATATTCAGCGCGATCTTCCTTCAAAACCATTAGCTTGTCAGATCGATACCATGTAGATGGCTGCATCCAGCATTCGTCGCATGGAGTGCATTTGCGAGCTATCACCGCAAAGGGACGAATAAATGTCAGAGTGGCTCCGAAAGAACGTCAACCTTCAAAATTCTCAAGCGTATACAACATTAAGAACTGTAATTGGCTGGACCTGCTTCGCTAATCAACAAAATTCGCCCTCAGCGGAAAAGCAAAATGAAGGTAGAATAGTTTGAACATAGAAGATCTGAGAAATGGGATGAAACAAGTCGACGTAGAAGCGAAAGTCATCGAGAAGGCTCCTACCCGCGAAGTCACATCCAGATACAAAAATGAAACATATAATGTGGCTACTGCAATCATCAGTGATGACAGTGGGCAAATTAAGCTCACCTTATGGAACGAAGACATAGAGAGGGTACACGAGAACGACAGTGTTAAAATCGAAAATGGCTACATCACTTCGTTCCGTGGAGAGATCCAGCTGAATATTGGACGAAATGGAAAACTAACCGTACTTTAGATTCTGTGTCCAGTTGTTTGTTTACAGAACAATGAGAGGTGAAAGAATGTATTATGAAAAACGTGGCAGGAGAGACAGGAGAAACTTCGGTCCAAAACGTTTCCCTCCAAAGCCTGTCGAGATGGGAAAGGAATATGATGTCGAAATCCTAGAACTTAGTCGCCGAGGCGAAGGCATCGCGCGCATCGAAAATCTAGTTTGCTTCATACCAGACACGAAACCAGGTGAACACGTCAGAGTTCGAATAACCAGGATAAGCCAAAGATTCGCTGAAGCAGAAGCAACAGAAAAGCTTGAAGTAGAGAAAACAGAAGATAAAGCGGATAGCACAACAGAAAAAGAGACGATTGATGAGCCTACAACGAGTGAGAACAGCTAGTCGGCACCAAACAACAAAATCTAATTTTCTACTATTGGTTTCACAATAGATGATTCCCTACGCCTGTTACATACGCAGGCAGAAAGCTTTTTCTCCAAGAGAAACGCTGAAGAAGCATAAGATGTGATAGAAGAGTGGAACGTGAAGATCTCTTCAGAGACCCAGTTATCCACATGAAATTGAAGACTCAGATGACCGTGAACCAGCTGATACAAGAGTTCAACAAGTCAGGTTCCTTTGGGGCAGGACGGATCGCTACTGCGTGTAACATTTATGAGCGCATGATTCGAGATGAGAAGTGCACAATCTTCCTAGCAATAGCAGGCGCAGTCGTTCCCGCTGGTTTAAGATCAATTATAGTGGATTTAATTCGGAGAAGACTCGTCGACGCTATAGTAACTACAGGTGCAAACATGATTCATGACTTACTTGAAGCGATGGGGGGACATCACTACAAGGGCAGCCATAACGCTGACGACTCAGTCTTATACAAATATCATACATACCGCATATACGATATCTTTGTTCCTGAAGAAGACTTTATCAAAGAAGACTCTAAATTAGCAGAAATGTTTGATGAGATCGCTGAAGACAATAATGGCTCTGCTCTCTCATCAAACGAGTTGATGGAAGAAATCGGTAAGCGAATAAACGATCCCAACTCAATTCTAAAAGCTGCATACGAATCAAAAGTTCCAGTCTTCGTCCCAGCAGTTCGTGATTCTGAATTCTGCTATATCCACTGGCTTCACGCCTCCCGCAACACATCAGATAAAATTCTCAAAGTAGACGCGTTCAAAGAAGTATCCAGCATTATAGACCTCGCGTCCAATTCATCGCGCATCGGTATGATAGTGCTTGGGGGAGGAGTACCCCGAAACACTGTGCAACATACCGCGGCGATCGCTAGAAAAGGTATTGAGTACGCCATTCTCATAACTATGGATCGACCTGAAACTGGGGGGCTTTCAGGTTCAACTCTGAGAGAGGCAATGAGTTGGGGTAAAATCAAACCTTCAGCAGATAAAGTCACAGTAGTAGGAGATGTTTTAATTGTATTTCCACTTATTGCTGCGTCAGTACTTGAACGACTGGGTAGCAAGTATCAAAGGAAGAGGGAAAAGTGAAAGGGCGAGAATATGCATCCGATCATAAGTATTGCGGGAACTGTTACTTCCACGGCGTCTACAATTTTCCTGATCAAACTTTCTGCATGCTTCGCTTCAGGGAAAGGGAAGAACCAATAGTTCCCACATTGGATGTTTGTCCGCATTGGAAACCAGACTATCAAGGATGCATTTGTGTTAGCGAAGCGGTCAAGAAAGCCAAATATAAGTTATGAACTTTTTTTCTAGGCTTAAATGTTGAAAATTTGATGGTTGCATGAAAACTTCAATAGAAAAGTGTCATTGAGAGTTGCTAGGCTTTCTTCTTGCGTCGTCTTGTTGTTCTTTTCTTTGCGGTTGTCTTTCTCGCTGATGTTTCTTTTCTTGCAGTTTTCCTCTTTGGTTTCTCCACTGTTTCAGCCTTTGGCGTATTCTCTTTAGGTGACAGTTTAGCTGGCTTAGATGGTGTTGATACTGGAGTAACCATTGAGATTACAGACTCCTTGGGTTTTGCTATGTATCCAAGCCCTACGAAAACTATGCCGATTACCGCTACAGCGTATGAGTATAGCTGTGTGTCTCCCGACTGAGTGATTGCGAAGCTTGCCACTATGAAGCATGCAATTGCCACGATGTAGAGTACGTAATCTGATCTCATCTTACTTGCCTCGTATGGTTACCATAGGCTTTTGCATACATAGTTTAAAAGATTTTCTGATGTTTTCCTGTCTTTTTTTGGTTGTTCCACTGTTTTTAGACCAGTTTCACTGGCATCCCTTCTCAGCTGCCTTATTATGCTCTTTTCTGAAACCATTTCTCAAGTCCTGTTTGCTCCCCTTTTCTGTAGACCTCATTCATCCTGCGTACAACCAACTCTACTCTCGTTCGGTTGAAACCTCTTTGATCGCAGAGGAAATGGTAGAGCCCTTCTTCATATAGGGAGCCAAAATTCACATCATATTGCGATGTTGTTTTTGGAGTTAGAAAGATCTCTCTTACTTCTATATAATTCGGGATTTCTTGTTGAAATTTTCTAGGGAGTCTTTCTATTCTTTTGTATTTCTTGACGAGTTTAAGTGCGGTCTTAGGTCCTACACCTTTTATTCCTTTGTTGAAGTCGGTGCCAACTAGGATGGCTAGGTCAACTAGTTGTGGTCGAGTGATTTTATGATATAATAAAAGTTCTTGCAGATTGATAAGTTCAGGTTTTAATGGTCTTGCTACGCCCTTGCTCGGAAGATACTTCCGTCCATATATTGTTAGATAGCGGGTTAAGTTCAGGGAACCAAAGAGGACGCAGTCGTAGTCTTTACTGCTTGCTGACCAAACATCGCCTTGCATTGCCATGTATGCGGCTTGAGCTTCTGCTTCGCTTGGAGCTTGCAGGTATGGTATTCCCAGCAGCCTCAATAGTTTTTTTGCATCATCTGTCATACTTTTGGTCAATCTGCTTGTCATAACCGCTTTAGAAAATGCTTTTCTATAGTCACGTGCTCGCAATGCTTCTTTCCATTCTCTAATAGCTTTTTCTCGTTGCTCACGCCTTCTCTTGATCTCATTCATCTTCAGTTTTGGAGGATAGCCATCAAACACAAAGACGAGTTTCATATCGAAATCGTGTATCAAACGACTAGAACGAAACATTAAACCAGCGATGTGAGACGTAATGTTCCCACTTGAGTCTTTCAGGGGTGTTCCATCTTTAGTTCGGATCAGAGAGAGAAATTGGTACAGATGGTTGTTAGCGTCTACTGCAAAACTTTTGCCCCTCAGATTGGCTAAAGTTAGAATCCGCTTCTTGATTATTGGGGCAAGGTTCACACCCAAGGTCCTCTCACAATTCCCACTATGTATAAACGGATGTTAAGGCTTTTACGAAAGTTGCGCATATAGCGGATATGAAGCCCGGTGGTGTAGTGGACAAGCATAGAGGGCTTTGGACCCTCTGACGAGAGTTCGAATCTCTCCCGGGCTACCACTGCTTGAATGCATGCCACATGTTATTAGTGCCATCGATCGCTTCGCAATTCTCAACATTTCTCTTCTATCAATCATTTTTCCAAAATCCTTTACGGTGTAATCTCTTGCCTAGGTAGACTAAGCTTAGCATGATTGGCACCTCCCAGAACAAGCCCATCGTCGTTCCTAAAGCAGCTTGCGAGCCTAATCCATAAAGACTAATAGCAACTGCAATTGCGATCTCGAAATGACTAGAAGAACCAATTATCACTGAGATGATTGCCTCTCTATATCGAAGACCTGCAAACCTAGTAACAAATAAGTTGAAACCAACAACTATACCAAAACCTAATAACAACGGGATCGAAACAAGCACCATCTCCTCAGGATGTTGAATTAACACATTCCCATTCAAAGAGAATAGCACAACTAACGTTGTCAAGAGAGCAAGTACAGCTATTTTGCCCACTGCTGGCCTATAAATATCACAGAACCAAATTTCACCCTTTCTACTTATAACATATTTCTTTGAGATATAACCGAAGACCAAAGGAATTCCGATAAAAACAAACACAGAGAGCAAGAGAGCAACTCTGTCAATCTGGATATTCTGAACTCCAGTTAACAAAGAGACAATTGGCGCATATAGGAACATTATCGTTATCGTGTTTAAACTAGTGTTAATAATATTCTGCTCTTGGTTTCCGTCTGCAAGAACACCCCACACTAGAACCATCGCAGTGCAGGGGCTAGACCCTAGCAGTATTAAGGACACAATTAATTGATCATGATTAGCTAAAAACATGTAAGCCAGAAAAGCAGTCACTAGCGGTGCCCAGACCCAATTGGAGATAAGTGTCAGGACAATCGGTTTTGGGTTATGCATCAGTTTTCGCAATTCCTTCAACTGTAGATTCAAGATAGCGGGATACATCATTAGAAACAAACATATGCCGATAGGGATTGATATTCCGCTAATCTGCAAACTGTTGATTGCAGTGCTTAGGGCTGGGAAATATTGTGATAGAAACAGCCCTAATAGCATGCACATGGCGACCCATGCTGCGAGATATTTCTCGAATATCCCCAGCTTGCCACCTTCTTTATTCAGGCTGGTATTCCTCCTCAAATTATATGTTTGGGAACGACACATTTAAGTTTGTGAATCTGAAAGGAATCGCAAAACATATTTAGATATTTTGATACCAAGTCTATGTGATGACTTCATGACTCTCAAACAGAAATCCAAAGTGAGCAAAAGGCTTGAACGTTTAGTAAAATCGGGAATCTGCCCGGCTGAAAACATTTCAAAATACGCTGCAGAGCTCAAACAGTTGGTTCATGAAATATCCGATGAGGATAAGGTTAGAAGACAAAGTCGATTGTTTAAGGCGCTCGCTGATGCAACAAGGTTGAAAATCTTGTTGCTTCTTGATATTCGAGAAATGTGCGTTTGCGAGATAATGGTTGCACTAAACTTGACTCAGCCTACAGCTTCTCATCATTTAGGCATATTGGAACAGGCGAGGTTTGTCGATGCTAGGCATGAGGGAAAATGGGTCTTTTACAGTTTAAGAGACAAGGAAACGATAAACCTTCTGAAACTCACAAAATGATGCACGAGTGTACTTTTCGTTGTGGGAAGAAAAAAGAGGGAAGATCGCGTGATATCTCCTTGGAGTGGAGGGTTCAAATGCATGCATTGGCTCTACGAGTTCATCAATCTCCATTTCGGAAAGCATTTCAGAATAATTAAAATAGCGGCTCTAAGTCTATCCTTTCATAGATGTGCCATGGCATGAAGGTAAAGGTGGAGTACCTCGGTTTCATCAAGAACATGCTAAACAAACGAATCGAAGAGTTCGAGCTGAAAGAGGGAACGGCCCTTCGAGAACTTCTAGGAAAACTGTCAGACTCCTACGGAAAACCTTTCAAAAAAGAGGTTTTCGAACGAGGACAAGGAGACCTAAAATATGGTTTTGTAGCCACCGTGAACGGGGTATTAGTAGGTCAACTCGATGGAGTTAAGACACAGCTAAAAGATGGAGATCGAGTAATCCTCATGTCACTAATGAGTGGTGGCTAGGCAACGCCCATAAATGTTATTGCTGGCTTTTTCTACTAGCATTCTCCTCTGAGGAATTATTATGAGGAATCGACTAAAGAAACTGCAAGCAGCATTCGCAGGAGAATTCGACGGTCACATAATAGTCAACGAGATAAATATGCTATATCTAACCAGCTTCTTAGGTGCGGCTGTGATGCTGGTCCCAAAGGAAGGAGAAAGCACTCTCTATGTTTATGGGGTGAATTATGAGGCAGCAAGAATAGATGCAAAGAACTGCAGGATAGAGCAAGTGAAGAGAGGAGAGAAAGCCTTCAAAAAACTGGCAGAACAAATTAAAGATCTCAAATTGAAGAAGCTTTGCTTTGATGCTATGAGTTTTCAGATTCATCAGAAGCTTAAGAAAGCCTTGAAGAGAAATATATCTCTCAAAGGAAAGAGTCAGTTCATCTGGAGCCTCCGTAAGATAAAGGATGGTGAAGAGTTAAAAAAGATGAGAAAAGCTGCTGAATTGACTGTTGAAGGAATGCAAAGAGCTTATGAAGTCGCGAAGCGAGGAACTAAGGAGATCGAAGTGGCAGCGGAAATCGAATATGCAATGCGCAAATATGGTTCTTATGGAGTAGCTTTCGACACAATAGTTGCTTCGGGGCCTCATTCAGCCTATCCTCATGGTGGGTGTGGGGAACGGAAATTGACGAAGGGCGATCTTGTTGTCATAGACATTGGGGCGACATACAAGAGCTATCGATCAGATTTGACACGAACAATTGCTGTTGGCAAACCAACTGCAAAGCAGAAGAAGATTCATGATGTTGTTAAGGAAGCCCAAGAAGCAGCATTCCAGAAGATCTCTGATGGAACAAAAGCTTCCGAGCCGGATGCGTGCGCTAGAACTCTTATTGAAGATGCAGGACACGGTGATTACTTTGTGCATGGTCTTGGTCATGGGGTAGGTTTAGAAGTACATGAGCAACCTGTTCTAAACTCTACCAGTAAAGATGTTCTAAGGACTGGCAATGTTGTCACTGATGAGCCTGGCGTGTATATCGTTGGGTTTGGTGGTGTTCGAATTGAAGACACTGTTTTGGTGAGAGAAGGTAAGGCTGAGAGGTTGACCAAGGGACCTTATGTTTTAGAAATCTAATAGAAACTTCCAAAAGTATTACTAAAATTAAAGAAAATCGACTTGTCTCAAAGCTAATCACATAATTTATATACTACTCTGTAATATATGCAAAAATATGCACCCAGAAAAAATCCCAAAGCTCCTGTACGAATTGATAAAGAATTCCCGAAGAAGCGACAGAGATTTAGCAAAAGTCCTCGGCTTCTCACAACCCACTATCACAAGAACACGTAGAAAACTTGAAGACGAGAAATATGTTCTGCAATACACTACTATACCAGACCTCACCAAAATCGGATTCGAGATAGCAGCCTTCACCTTCACTCAACGACCACCACAAGGAACGGACGCGTTCTACAAACAGCTTAATAATAACCCCAGAGTCGTGTTCATCTCTGACGGTAATGGACTTGGAGGAAAGAACGTCGTGATCGTCACATTACACAAGAACTACAGCGATTACGCAAACTTCATCTCAGACATACGAAAGACAAATTCCATCCAATCGACAAGTTCTTTCATTGCTCCACTCGGAGTAATAGTGAAACACTTCTCACTCTCGAGTCTAGAAAAGGTTTAAACTCCTCTTCAAACGATCACCAATGCAGACACAAGCTACTACTTAGACTACTGTCAACAGAGTAGACCTCGCATTGCGCATACATGCATAAGGTACGAATTGGGCAAGAAGAACACTATAGACCCAGAGATGTAGAATTTCATAGAGAGCTATATGCTGAAAAAGCTATGCCATTCTTAAGGCTTGAAACAGCTACGCCTACAGAAACAGAAAAGACCATTGAAGAGCTAAAGAAGCAATTGGCGGAGAGAGATGAGGAAATCACCGCGATGAAAGAAACGATTGCTAAAATCGAACCTGTAATCGAGTTCGTAAATAGCTTTAACCAACCTAAGCAACTAAAGGAAATTCTAGACTGGCTCAAACATGAATTCGCAGCTGACCCGAGATTGCGACCTGTAAAAGTAGAGTTCTCTCTATATATGCATGCATCGCCAAGAGAAAAGGTATAACTAAGAAAGAAGGTTTGGAGCAATTAGTAGTTGAAGATTTAGAGCTTCTAGAAAAAGAGGAAGAAAGACGCTTAGAGATAGCTAA
>DAOWHM010000134.1 GCA_030641425.1 Candidatus Bathyarchaeota archaeon
CTAAGTTAGTGGTGACAGGGTTGACAAGTTACTTCAACCAAGAAGCTTTCTCCTGGCTCTTCAACAGAACGGAATTTGGAACTGTGCTAATTGTACCTAACGATGAATCTCGATTTCATATTGCTATCTGCGAGAAAAAGAAGCCAGGAAGCAATTGTTGTTAAGATTTCCTTTTTGCAATTACACGAGATGGTGAGGTTATTTGATTCTTAGGGATTCACTCGAAGAGGTATTTTTTCACCAGAATGGTCGAAAACAACAACACTTTCAACCCCCGAAAAGGGATATCCCACTATCATAATTATCCTTCCGAAAGCATGGTTCAGATCTTGCGTTGACGGTTTCAGGGCTCCTGAAGGGTGTGAGTGAACGCTACCGATAAGAGAGAAATCTATAGGGAGCATTCGAAGCGGAAAACTTGAAAATCCTCTGCCTTGTGTCGCTAATGGTGGAATGACTAAATCAGTAATCTCAATTCTATCTTTTCTGACTTTCCCGCGCAGAAGTAGAATTATTTCTCGAGGGAGTGCCTCTCTTGCGCTCTCCAAGATCGAGATTAACATGCTTTGACTTAATACAACCTCTCTCGTCATGCGGAATCAATGAATAGAGATGTTCTCATCCACATTTATATTCATCTAGAACAATCACAAGCTGATTAAGAATGAACCGTTGGCGCTTGTTGAGATTCGAAGTGAATTCCGCCTACACAAACATGGCCATTGATGAAGCAGTTTTAATAGCTAGGATTAAAGGAAAAGCACCTAACACACTCCGATTCTATGGTTGGTCTCCCTCAGCTGTGTCCATTGGACGTTTCCAAAACATCCACCAAGAGGTTCACTTCGAAAACTGCAAGGCCTACGGTGTTGATGTTGTGAGACGAATATCTGGTGGTGGTGCTGTGTACCATGATATAGAAGATGAGATCACATATAGTGTTGTTATGAAAAGAGAGAATGACAAAGCAGCTGATGTTCTCAAAGCCTACCGCTACATCTGCAACGGACTGATTGAAGCCTCAAGGTCACTTGGCATCAACGCTGAGTACCACATAGGAGGTGAAAGACAGTGTCCAAACATTTCTGTTGGAAGGAAGAAAATCTCGGGGAGTTCTCAAGCCAATAGGAAAGGTGTAATTCTTCAACATGGTACATTCCTGTTGAAGATTGATTTTGCCAAGATGTTTTCCTTTCTTAGAACCCCCTGGAACAAAGATAAAGCAGACATTGTGGCTATTGCTGAAAGGAAAATCACATCCATTATGGATGAGCTAGGTACGGAAGTATCAAAGAAAAGAGTGTACGAAATTCTCGTTAAAGGATTCGAGAAAGCTCTTAACATAGATATGGTAGAAGAAGGTTTGACAAACTATGAGTTGGACACTTCTAGAAGGCTGTTTAAAGAGAAGTTTGCCACTCGAAAGTGGAATTTTGAAGGGAAAATCTAGGGTTCACTTGAACCACTCTGTAAGTTTCATCTCTTTCTCATCCTCAAGTGTTATCCCCATAGGTTCTAAGGTCTGTTCGAGAGCAGTTGTCAGGTTGCGAATGTAATCCTCAACGTTAATATCCACTAAATTCTTGACGTGATCTAACGGTTTCACTGTGAAAGTTTTTCCTTTGTAGTTGAAGGGTTTTACTTTCACGAATCGGACGATGTCTCGTCTATTCAACTTCTTTCCTTGGTCGATGAGTTGCATTGCGCATTGATAGGGTTGGGGCATCAGAGTTGTTTTGGAAGTTCTCTCGTTAGGGTCGTAGTATAACTGCACAGAGTAAGCAAGGTCTTCAAGAACTACTTTGCGTCCTCTCAATTCGTGTATCCCTTTTTGAACAACGGTCCCAATCTCTCTTCTAGCTTGATTATACTGGGTGATATTGTTGACGTTGCTGAGAACTTTTACACAGTCGCGAAAAACCCTTTGAATGAATTTTGGCGCGTTGGATTTTATCGCTGTCAAGCCTTTTAGATCAGCAGCTCCATCATTTAATATCCCAAAGTACGCTTTTTTGGCCTTAGACAACACACAAATCCTGTAATGTCTTTCTATCGCTAAGTCAAGGTTCAATTGTTCTTTTACCATGCTAATCAGCGATCATACTTGCATTGATGTAGGATTGTCTAAGAATATTGAGTCAGTATCCCCATAGATTGGCTTCATCCCCTTCTCTTTTGAGATCTTCCATGTCCTTCGAAGAGCCCAACGTCCATATCCAGTAATGGACTCAGCAAGGGGAGGACATGCAAGGCCATGGATTCTAACGGTTACTCCGTAACTGGAGACAGTTATCAACTTGAGAAGTTTTGATGCAGCTTTGGCCAGTCGCCTTTTATCTTCTGGAATAGACATGTTGTTAGCTAGGGGTTTGAACCAACGGATCCTCAAATCCTTTAACGCACCAATTAGTAGAGAGTAGAATCCTTTGCGTCTTGTGCAAACATGATGATCAACCTCTGAGATCTTGTTGGTCTTGCACTCTTCATGGATGCAGTTGAGTGTTTCATAAGAAAGATTGAAACTATCTATACAGCTTGGATATAGACTCTCGAAATCGCAAACGATTGTGTTGAAATAGACTCCCTCCTTTGGTTCAAGAGTAAGAGCTCCAGGGACACGATGGATGTCAATGCCTCTTCTGAGTTCTCTAGAAGTTGGGATGAGAATATTATTTTGCCGTAGATATGTGTAGATCATCGATTTTATCCAGTAGCTAACTTTTCTATTCTTGTGTACATCAGGAACAGGTATGTTCGCGAGTCTGGAGAGCATGAAGGCCAAATAGACTTGCTCAGCTGTATCGTTAACTCTCTCTTTGATCCCGAGTAAATCGATATCGATGTGGGGAACTGGTTGATGGCAAATGCTAAACCATCTTCTAATCTGCGCATATTTGGCTGGAGCGTTTTTTCTCTCTTGCTCAAAAGTTCGTTGAAGATTATGTTCCAAGTCTCTATCAACCTCTTCCATCAAAACAAAGTTGCCATCTCGAAGGGTGTATGGAGCGCCAAAAATCAAACCTTTGTCGTAAACATATCCTCGTCCATAATTAATTTCACTTTCCCACACATCTCCAAAGTCTTTTGCCAATCTTTTCAGGAATGATGGTGTCACCGCCTCGACCTTCGCCATTTCTTGTGGTTCACCTGTGAATAAGTTCTGTTTCCTAACAGGTTCTACCTTGCCTTGAACCCTAGATACAGCTACCAGTTCTTCTTTTGAAAGCGGGTAAGAAGACAAGAAGTAGGGCCAATACTCCATGTCGCTGAATCTCTGAATCTCACCATTAGATGAATCATAAAACTCCAGAGTTATCTCACGGGTTTTATCCGTAGAATTAACATTCCATAGGAATAGCATCTCATCCCCAATGGATGTGTAAGAGATTCAATAAAACCCTTGTGAATACGCGCGTTTATCAGAATCCTCATGTGCACAAATAGTGTCGCGTTCAGCAATACATTTTGACTTTGACCTAGTCATTCGATTGCGTACACATCATGATGATGGGAGGGGCACGTAAGTCTTTTAAGTTCACCAAACACAAAGTTACTTGTGACGAAGGAGTCCATTTACATGAAGAAAAAACTGATGGATATTTTAGCATGTCCTATTGATAAATACTATCCTTTGGAACTTCACGTTTTTGAGGAGCAGGATGAGATTGTGGAAGGGATAATCATTTGTCCTAAATGTCTACGTTGGTATCCGATCCGCGATGAGATCCCTGAAATGCTACCTGATGAACTCCGAGAGAAAAAAGATGAGATACCCTTTCTGAAGAAATGGAAGAACAAGATCCCTAAGAAGATCCTCGCTGAAGGGAATCCATTCAACCTTAAAGTTGAATTGGATAAGACAAGTTAACTTAATCGGTCGAGATTCAACCTTATAGAATGATCTTTTTCAGAGGATTTGATGGCAGCTTCAGCTATTATGAGGGCTTTGAGACCATCAATGCCTGTTACCTCGGGTTCTTCATCTCTAATCATCTTCTCCGCGAAATTTTGCAGCTCTAGTTTCAATGGCTCCTTCCATTCGTATCTGGGTTTTGTCATTCTTTTTGACGTTTCTATGGTGATCTCTTGCGATAGATAGTCAAGTTCTACTATGGCATCGCTACCGGTGAGTGACAACTTCCTAACTTTGTATGGTGTAAGCCAGTTTGCTTCAATGAACGCAGTCTTTCCCTGTTGGAATGTAAGCATCATTTGAGCATAATCTTCATACTTAACATGCTTCAGGTTCCCAACCTTTGCATAGACCGCTATAGGATCATCTTCAAAGATGTTCCGCATAATGTCGATTTCATGAATCGCATAATCCTTCACTATTCCTACATCACCAATTCTTTCAGGCCATTGTGAAACCCGCTTTGCCGTTGCTGAAACGAGTTCACCTATCTCACCTTTAGCTAGTATTTCTTTAGTTCGTTGAACACCCGGATTGAATCTTTCAATGAAGCCTACAGCCAAATGCTTCCCTTCTCGCTTAGCGAAATCAACTATTCGTTTTGCTTCTTTGATTGTGCTAGCCAGTGGTTTCTCAACAAAAGTGTGCTTTCCTGCTTTAAGCGCTCGCATAGCTTCAACAGAGTGAGTCGTAGTCCATGTGCAGATACTAACTGCTTCAATATCTTTCCGCTTTAGCAATTCCTTGCTGTCGCTGTAAGCTTCAACACCATATTTTTCTCCAATGGAAATCGCTCTCTCTTTGCTCACATCACAGACTGCTATGAGTTCAGTCTCTGCCAACTCGTTAAAGACCCTTACATGGTTCTTACCCCAGAAACCTACGCCAATCACTGCTACACCAAGCTTACTCATCTTGCATAGCCACTTCCCAAACTACGATATACAAATCCATATTTCCTCGCCTTAAGTGGGTCTATAATATGAGGAACATCAATAAGCGCGGGAGACTTCTTAGCCAAAAACTTAGCTCGTTTCAGATTCAATCGTTCGAACCTAGAATGCCCAACCAGAATGATTAAGCAGTCTGTCCCTTCCATCGTCCTCGAAAAGTCTTCCGATTCAAAGCCGAGTTCAACTAACTCTTTCTTCGAAAAGAAAGGATCATAGACATGAACCGTCTTCACTTTTTTTCTGAGAAGACTGACAAGTTTCATTCTTGGAGCTCCTGGGGTCACCTTGCAATTTGGCATCTGGGAAATCCCAATGACAGAAACTTTCGCACTTCTGACAGTCTTTCCGCAGACTTTAAGAGCTTCTTTAATCAATCGAAAAATCTGGCTTACAATTTCGTCGTTGATCTTTCTTGCTATGAGCATCAATCGAGGACTTAAGTCTGCATTCTCAGATTCTTGTAGGAGCATTTGGGAGTTCCTTCGAATTGAGTCAGCAATTAGGCCTGGTGATGGTAAAGAAAAAGCATGGCTTCTCTCAGCAGCCTTCAAGATTTCGAGAAAGTCTATCTTGAGCCTCTCGCATATTTTGGCAAATTCATTGGTCATTGCCAGATTAGCTTCCTTTTTCGCTTCCATAAAAAGACTCAAAGCTTCAACAGTCCTGATGTTAGTAACCTCAACAATCTCCGATTGAACCTTGCTAAATATCAACCTAGCTGTATTGAGGCTTGCCTCGTCAATCGCTCCTATGACTCTAGTTGTGTCAAGATTCTTCTCCGACATGACTTTCATAGGGCTTGATGCTAAGCCAAAATCTCTGCCGGCTTCGAAGCCTGATGTGCTCTCAAGAATACTGCACATATTATCTTCGATAATTCCCGGGCCAGTCTGAGTTACAAAAAGAACCAACGAACCTCGATTCAGCCCCATACCAACTTCTTTACATGTCCTCTCAAGGGGTGAGTAATTTGGTCTTCCTTTCCCATCTATTGCAGTTTCCACCGAAATGACTACAATCTCACCTGCAGATGCAGCTTCTCTGACACTGGAAGTCACTTCGAAAGACTTTTCCATCTTTTCATTTTCAGAAGTTTGAGAGTCTTCATCCTCCAGTACCCGTCTTCTAACTCTGTTCAGCTGTTTTAACACATGCGGGTTTGAATTTGCGCATATTACCTTGAACCCTGCATTCGCAAACAAACGTGCAAGTGGAACACCCAATTCACCACATTCAGCAAAGGCTATGGTGTAGCGTTTACATTCTTCGAAGCTTTTAATGTCCTCTTCACTGATTTCCAATATGCCAGTCATTCTTGAGGCTCCAATCGGATTTGATAAGAGAGGGCTTGACAAGTTCAAAGCCTTATGCTTTTGCTCTTAGGGGCTTATGAGGTGTTGCAGTTTCTCCTTATATTCTTTGACTATTTCAATTGCTCTCGCTTTTGTCTTTGCCTCAGCATAAAAACGATAGATAGGCTCGGTTCCGCTTGGTCTAATCAGTATCGAACTGTTATCTGTGAACCATAATTTAACTCCGTCAATTCTCTCCGGGTTTAGATGGCTAACTTCCTCGGTCAGACTCTCTAGAACATTGATCATCTGTTCAATTGGACACGCCATTTTGTCTTTTACGAGATAGTATCGCGGTAGATTGTCGAAGAGTTCAGAGAGCGTTTCATCAGTCTTCGCCATTATCCCAAGAATAAGTGCAGTTGACATTGCTCCATCCCTTACAGGTTGGTGGGGACCATAAAACACACCACCGTTCTCTTCTCCCCCAAGTTTTGTCTTCAATCTTTTCATTGTGTGGGAGACTATGGTGCTACCTACTTTTGTCCAAACAACCTTTCCCTCATATCTATCTGCAATGTCTTTAACTACCTGTGAGGAGCTGACGGGTGTAACAATTGTCTCTCCATGATTCGTTTTGAGAAAGTCCTCTTCAATCAAAGCGAAAGATCTATCTCCCCATTGAATCTTTCCTGCGTCATCCACGAAAATAGAGCGGTCAGCATCCCCGTCAAAGGCAACACCAACATCTGCCCCAATCGCTTTGACAGTAGTGGCTAGCTTTCTCAAGTTCTCTGGTCGAGGTTCCGACAATCTTTCAGGGAAGGTTCCATCAATATCACCGTTTATCGTCGTTACCTTGCACCCTAGATCTCTTGCCAAGTATGGAGTGACTAGAGACCCTACTCCATTGCCTGCGTCTACAGCGATATGAAAGTGTCGTTTTCTGATCTCAACTACGTTTATGTGTTGTTTTATCGATTCTTTGTATTCATTCAATATCCCTGGAAGTAAGCGTCTTTGTCCAATGTTATTCCAACTGGAGAATTTTACCCGCTTTCTGAAGAATAGCTCTTCGATCTCTCTTTCCTGTTGACCTGAAATCTCCACCCCATCTCTCCACATAACCTTTATTCCATTGTATTCCGGTGGATTGTGGGAAGCAGTAATCATCACCCCCCCATCCATTCCATGATTATTCACTGCATATTGGATGCATGGCGTCGGCACCATTCCAGCATCATAAATCTTGCAGGCTGTTGAAAGAAGTCCGCTGGTAACAGCATATGCCAGCATGATATTGCTCGTTCTACCATCGTATCCCACGAGGATATTGCCTTGGTTGAAGAATGTGCCTATTGCTTCAGCGATTCTTGCTGCATATTCTGGTGTTAGCTCTCTATTGACGATTCCTCTGATTCCATTCGTCCCGAACAAACGATGAGGTCTCACCAAACTTATGTCTCTCCCTCACACTATACACTGTGATGTAACTGCTTTTTCGTCAACTTCCTTTGAAGGGCAGACTTTGACATTTTCCTTCAATGTAGTATTGTCTTGAATAGTGGCATGATCGCCAATTAAGCATCCTCTCTCGATCTTCACATTTCTCCCAATAGTGACGTATTCTCCTATTATAGCACCATTGACGGATGAAAGATCCAAGATTGTAGCATTAGGGAAGATTACTGAGTTCTCAATGTGCACTTTGTCACCAACACAAACTCCGTTTCCAATTGAAACATTTGGCCCTATTATCGCTGCCTCTCCTAATTTTACACTCTCGCCGATTGCCACGTTTTCCCTGATCTGTGACCCCTCCCCATGAATAATCTTCATTGAATGGCCACCATTTAACTTGGTTGCCAACCAAAGCGCGTTGGCTCTGATATAATCGGCTGGCTTTCC
>DAOWHM010000092.1 GCA_030641425.1 Candidatus Bathyarchaeota archaeon
AAAGATCACTTGTGAAGAAAAGGAAACGAGAACCCTAGCTGACGGTTACTACGTTCTCGGTGGTCTAACAACCCAAGTATCCCAAACCCACAAGGTCACAGCTAGTCTACAGGGATATGAATCGACCACCAAAGGAGTCGCTCTCCAAAAAGGACAAGAAGCGACCTTGGATTTCAACATGTCCAAAGCAGCAGGAACAGCTAGAATCCAAGGCCACATCTATGATTCTAAATCAAAGAAAAAGATGGATAGCAGCTCAGTTGTACTCATTCTTCCAGTATCCAACATGTATAAGCACACTGATAGGAATGGTCGCTATGAATTTGACCTTCTCCCCCCCGGCACCTACAGAGTACATGCATCTGCACAAGGATACCAAGACAACTTTGCTGAATTAACAGTGACCGACGGTGAGGAGAAAGCACATGATTTCTTCCTCCAAGCCAAAAAGAGCCTGGAGCCACCATGGGGTTAAGAGCCTTAATGGGGCTTGTCGTTAGTTTTATATTCATGCTATGCTATAGAATCAAAACTCAATGAACCTTGAGGGGTGAAGGCATGGAATATGCAGTGTTAGTTGACCCGGACAAATGTGTAGGATGTAGAGCTTGCCAAGTATCCTGTAAGCGATGGAATAATCGTCCAGGGGAAGAGACCTCCTTCAGCAATGAGTGGACAAACCCCTTGGAGCTTTCCTTCAACACCTATACCCATATCCAATTCAAGCTTGAGCATAACGAAGCCACAGATGAGATAAAGTGGCGCTTCTTCAACTGGAGGTGCATGCACTGCCATGAACCAGCTTGCGCAGAAGCATGTCCCGTCAACGCCATCACGAAATTCGAAGAAGGCCCAGTTGTAGTTGACGAATCACGATGCATTGGATGCAAATTCTGTATCAGTGCTTGCCCCTTTGATATTCCTAAGTTTGACACGGTCACTGGAAAGGTTAGTAAGTGTCACATGTGCTACGATCGAGTTCCCTCAAGGGAGCCTTCATGTGTCCAGGCCTGCCCTACGGATGCCCTTGTGTTTGGTCCAAAAGAGAAGATACTGCAGATGGCGAAAGACAGGAAGGTAGAGTTGGATGGACACATATACGGAGATGTTGATAACAAGCCTCTTGGAGGAACATCCTTCATATATGTGTTGGACACTGAAGCCTCCGTTTTTGGGCTTCCCGAAGTTGGCGAGCGCGCACCGGTAACATTGCCTCTTATCAGAAATTCAAAGTGGCTACTTATCCCTGCAGCGGCAGGAGGCCTGCTATATCTCGCTGCATGGCGTAACAGTAGAATGAAGGAGAAGGAGAAATAGAAAATGCCAAAAGAAACAAGCGCACCAAGAAAGAAGTATCCCCCAGAAGTGAGCAA
This sequence comes from Candidatus Bathyarchaeota archaeon, assembly GCA_030641425.1. Taxonomy (GTDB): domain Archaea; phylum Thermoproteota; class Bathyarchaeia; order Bathyarchaeales; family SOJC01; genus SOJC01. The sequence goes on from DAOWHM010000092.1 coordinate 1,374, forward strand.
AACTACCGTAATAAAAGGAATGCTTCGAACCTCACTCCTAGACTCCGCCTTTCACCTTCTCATGGCCATACTTCTAATAACAGGCTTAATTATGGACATACTTGGACCTTGGCTGGGAGGATGGTTACACTGGATGCGTCAGATTGCTCACGGCTATCTTGGTGCATTCTTCGTGTTGATCTTCATCGTATACCTTGCTAAGATATTGTACTCCAAGAAGATGCGAACCGTACTGACAGCTACCAACTATGTGGACTTTCTTTTCTACATAGCATTTGTCATAACAGGGATCACAATCGCATCCGTAAACAGTCCATGGATCACCTACATTCCGGAACTAGCTGAAGTTCTAGCTCCAATAGCCTCCTATGCTCCAACAATTCACATAACGGGAACGTATGTTTGGATATTGTTCTCCACGGTGTTCCCAGGTGGTTTCCTTCATGGACTTGCTTCCGCCTATCTCATCCGCCACCTGAAGAAGAGATCAAAGAGAGGTATACAGTGAGGTGAATATGATGACTGCAAAGAAGTTTCTGGACAACTTCGGAAGATCGGAAACATTATGGATGTACGCTTGTTCAAGATGCGGAGAATGCGTTGACGTTTGCCCCGTATACGAAAAAACCTCGGACAAATACACGGCACCAGGCTTTAAAATAAAGAAGATGCGAGGGCTGATAACTAAGAAACTGGCACCATTCACTGGAAGTCCTAGCAAGGAATCCGTTGAGAAAGTTGTGAAGGGACTGTATGAGTGCACCTTGTGCGGTCGTTGCTGGTCTGTCTGTCCATACAACTATGACCTCGTTGAGCTGTGGGAAAAGGCTAGAGAGAGTGCCTATGGAAACGGCTTAGCACCGGAATCCCTTCAACAAGTAGAAGAGGCCATCGTCACCGAGAAGAACATCTTCAAGAGACCACACTCAAGACGCCTGGATTGGACTAAAGATTTGGACGTTCCTGTTGGTGAAAAGGCGGACACGGTCTACTTCGTTGGTTGCCTTATGTCGTACCGAGGACAATTGAAACCTGCTGCGAGTGCGCTAGCCAGCATTCTCAATGCTGCTGGAGAGAGCTGGACAATTCTAAAGGATGAAGTCTGTTGCGGCGTTCCACTGAAGTTCTCAGGAGCCACGAAGCAGTTGGACGCACTGATGGACACTAATATACGAGCAATTGAAGCAACTGGGGCAAGGAAAATAGTCTTCAGTTGCCCGGGATGCTACCGCATGTTCTGGCAGGAATACTCGAAGGTTCTTGGTAAGCGAGTTCGAATGATGCATGAGATCGAACTCATTGATGAGCTTGTGAAATCGGGAAAAATCAAGTTCAATGGCAAGCTGCAAGAGAGAATGACATATCATGATCCATGTGAACTGTCGCGGTTGTCTGGGGTGATAGATGAGCCCAGAAACATAATCGCTGACATTGCAAAGGGATTCGTTGAACTTCCCAACAACAAGTTCAACGTAGCATGCTGCGGTGGCGGAGGACTGTACAAGTCTGTGGATACTGAAAGCTCCATTGGGATAGCAGGCGAGAGGATTGCACAGGCAGAGCAGGTTGGAGCAACCATCCTGGCAACAGCATGTCCCTCATGTATCATGACACTTGGTCAAGCCGCACGCTCCCGAAAGTCAAAGGTTAAAGTAATCGACTTTGCCGAGGCCGTTGCACAGCAGATTGAGTGAATGATCGGAGAATTAAGCTAGCTTGAGAGACCTCAAGGTCTTCGCCAAGCTAGTTAGACCCAGGCACACAGCGCAGATCACAGGCATAGTGATCGTTATCAGCGTCATGAATCATGGCCTTTCGCCGCCTACGCTGTTCGCAGTCATCTCATCGCTCCTTCTATCCGTCGCCATATTCATTTTTGATGATGCACATGATGTCGAGGCCGACCGCATTGTACACCCTGAGCGCCCAATTCCAAAAGGCTCCTTCACAGTTCATCAAGGATACTTGATCAGTGCAATACTCATGTTTGCGGCAGCGTTGACCGCTTCAAGGTTGGAATTGAGCCAATTCGCCATATTCCTCACTTCGACGGTCATCGCAGTTGCGATTGTCTTCTTGAAAATAAAGTCCACATTGAGAGCATCCCTCATTGCCCTTCTGATCTGGACGCTGTTTCCCTTCGCTGGATCTCTCGACCTGAAGAATATTCTTTTTGGATCAATTGTAGCACTTCCCCACGTTGGAGGTTCCATCGCGAAGGATTTCGTTCACTCGAGAGGGGATGCGATTCAAGGCTTAGAGTCCCCCCCCGATTGGTCCAGGTATCTGGCCAGCGTTGCTCTTTTTCTGTCCAGCGGGATTGTTTGGCTTCCTGCCACCTTGAATCTTGTCACCTGGCTTTACATTCCCCCTATTATGTTCACTAGTATAAGCTGTGTAATCCTTGGAGCTGAGATCCTGAGGGAAAACTACAGGAAAGCTTACATTTATGGAGGCATCGGGATGTTCTCATCACTGACTGCCTTTCTGCTGGGGAGTCTATGACCTAATGTTTGAAATGTCCCGATGCTGATTGGCGTTGCGTGCGCTTGAAACTGAAGACCTGATGTTTGTGTCTTTGGTTGTGCTGACTGAGGTGAGTCGCTCGCGTGCTGAACAGAGGCTGGTTAGTTAACCAGAACCTGTGATTCCGAGTATTGACATGATTTCCAGAATTATCAATATCACTGTGCCTACAACCAAGATTATTGTCAGGTAGCTTATGGAACTCTCCACCTTGTGGATCGAGGTCAAATCTTGGAGAGTTAAGACGCTGTCCAGAGCTCTGTCATAGGAGTCTATGAAGCCTAACTCTCGGTCGACAACTTCTATTGCATCACCAATAATCGATTTTGCCTTTTCATCGAGTTGAAGCCGAGGAATCAGTGTCTCATGTACATCAGCTAGAAATTCCCTTTCGTTTATCAGGAGTCGATAGATTTTGTGAACCTTTCTTTTGAGCGCAAAGATCGAGCGAGTAGCAGGTTTCTCGCCAGTTTCCAGAACTCGCTCTTCTACGTTATCTATTAGTTCTTTGATCGATAGCATTACATCAGAGTTCTTGCAGGCGATTTCCCTTAACAGCATGCTAATTGCTAGGGGAGAATTCGGTTTTTCCCCCTCCTCTACATGCTCCCGTAGCCTTCTGATCGTTGACTTGACTATTGTGGAGTGCCCGTGTGCTTCTTCTTCTCCCCAGGTGACAAGCATTTTCTTCTTCACGATTATGAAGATGGGAAACGTCTTTAGCTCCTCTTTGAGGGTGACGAATGGAGCATGGAGCATGACGTAATCGTGCCGTCTTTCATATCCGCAAATGTTCGAAGGAGCGTGAGATCCGCATTTGATATTCTCTACAACTGCCGGTTCGTTTCCAAGAAGCTCGGAGATAATTTCGCATTCCTTTTCGTCTGGATTGAAAATGTCAACCCAGAGCCACTTGACTTTGCTAGCGAGCTCGTTGAGTTGCTTTAGAGAAGTCATGTCTATCGCGTATAGTTCTTTTCCTTTTGCGCCTGAACGTACGGCGTACATCCACATCATAGGTCATACATCCCGATCTGAATTTCATGACCCCTGAGCAGATCCCCAGAGGCATATTGACGGATCAAGCTGAGCGCAATCTTGGATTTATGCCTATCTCTTTCCCACTCGCGCGTGCGGGCAAACCCCTATGCACATACATCGACTCTCTTAGAGCCAGAAAACTGTTTGAAGTCACGGCGTGAATTCTTAAGAGATAGCAGATAGGTAGTAATGCAATATCAGGGTTGATCGAGGTTTATGGGAGGAATCGTTGTCGTAGGAGACGAGATGACAGTGGACTGCTTCAGATTGGCTGGATTGAAGGATGTTTATTCTGTGGGGGACACTCAGGAGGCTGAAGACTGTCTCCGTAGCCTATTAGAGAAGCAAGATCTTATGGTCATTCTCATCACTGAACGCACAATTGATCAGTTAATGAAACACGATCGTGAAATTATTGATGAGATCCAAGAGCGTAAGCGACCATTGATTGTTCCCATCCCAGATATGAGAGGTAGTATGACACTGAAACGCGATCTCATTGTTGAGCTGATCAGGAATAAGACAGGAATCGAGGTGAAGCTGTGATAAGCTTTTTATCGCTAGCCAAAAAGACTGAGGTCTTACTGGAGGCTTCGGATTGGTAGAGACCAGCGGTGCACGAAGAAAAGGCAGGGTTTTCCGTGTAGCAGGCCCGTTCATCATTGCTAAGGATATGCCTGGTGCGCGCATGTATGAACTCGTCAAGGTTGGAGATGCTGGGATACTCGGAGAAGTGATACGCCTTGAAGGAGAAACCGCAGCGATACAGGCCCACGAAGAGACAACCGGAATAAGGACGGGTGAGAAGGTCGTGGGAACCGGGAAACCGCTATCGGTAGAACTTGGCCCTGGGTTGATGGGTCAGATATATGACGGGATCCAGCGACCTTTACCCCGTATTCAAGAACAGTTTGGGGCGTTCCTTCAGAGGGGCGTGGTTCCCCCAGCTCTGGATCGGAAGCGCCGATGGAGCTTTCATCCATCTATAGAAAAAGGTGCAAAGGTGAGTGGCGGGGATGTCATCGGGACCGTGCAGGAGACACCGTTGATTGAGCATAGAATTCTCGCTTCACCCCTCTTAGGAGGGATCATAGAAGATGTCGCTGCAGAGGGCGAATACACGGTGGCTGATACCATTGCTGAAGTCAGGACTCCTCAAGGCAGAGATAAGCTACGGTTAATGCACACTTGGCCAATCCGGCAACCCCGACCTTTCAGTGCAATATTGCCTCCAGAGGTTCCTCTGCTGACAGGACAAAGAATAATCGATGCATTTTTCCCCCTGTCGAAAGGGGGAACAGCTGCAATATCAGGTGGATTCGGAACGGGAAAGACTGTAATGCTGCAGAGCCTTGCACGATGCGCCGACGCAGATATCCTCATTCTTGTGGGTTGTGGCGAACGCGGAAACGAAATGGCTGACGTGGTTGAGAGTTTTCCGAAACTGGAAGACTTTCGATCCGGTCAACCATTAATGAACAGGACGATCATCATAGCAAACACGTCAGACATGCCTATTGCCGGCAGAGAAGCAAGCATCTACATGGCCCTGACACTTGCTGAGTACTACCGCGATATGGGATATGACGTTGCCCTGATGGCAGATTCCACGTCAAGATGGGCTGAAGCTCTTCGCGAAGTTTCTGGCAGACTTGAAGAAATGCCTGGAGAGGAAGGCTATCCGGCTTATTTGGCGTCAAGACTGGCTGAGTTCTACGCAAGAGCTGGGCGTGTTTCAACGCTTGGAAGAGAGGAGAGGACTGGGTCTGTCACTCTTGCCGGAGCTATCTCGCCTCCCGGAGGAGACTTCTCCGAGCCCGTGACCGGGAACACGATCAGACTGACCAGAGTTTTTTGGGCACTCGACTTTTCTCTAGCCCACCGCCGCCATTTCCCCGCCATCAATTGGTTCATGAGCTATTCCGAGTATATCCCTGCACTAGCGAACTGGTACGAGAAGGTTGGCCCTGACTGGCGAAGACTCCGTGAAGAGGCCATGGCTGTTTTGAAGGAGGAAGAAGAACTGAGAGAGGTCGTTTCTCTCGTCGGCGCAGAAATATTGGGTGATAGACAGCGCTGCGTTTTTGAAGCTGTAAAAATGCTCAAAGAGTACTTCCTCCTACAAAGCGCGTTCCACCCTGTTGACATGCAGTGCCCCATCAACAAAACCTACCACATGCTTCGCCTGATCCTGAAGTTCTACGACAAAGCGCGGCAAGCAGTAAACGAGGGAACATCTTTGGGTCAGGTTCTCGCCCTCAGCGTGAAGGAAGATCTAACCCGTATGAAAATCGTGAAACCCGAGAGGTTCGACGAAGTTAGCAAGGAAATCAGCCAGAAAATGGACACGCAGTTTGATCAGCTTACCGCTGATACTGCAGAGGGTGTGTCAGCTTGAGTTCCGCAACTCAGGCGAGCCGCACATATTCCACTGTCAGAGAAGTATTGGGACCTTTGCTTTTTGTGGAAGCCGTTCGAGGTGTAGGCTATGGAGAGCTAGTGGAAGTGACAACCCCACAGGGCGAAGAAAGAACGGGTCAGGTCATAGACGTTAGCGAAGGAATCACAATTGTACAGGTGTTCGAAGGCACATCAGGTCTCGACACCACCAAAACGACAGTTCGCTTCACAGGAGACACTGTCAAGTTGCCAGTTTCCGTGGACATATTGGGGCGAGTTTTTACGGGCGCAGGCAAGCCTGCGGATGGAGGTCCAAACATAATCCCAGAGGATTACTGGGACATCCACGGTCTACCCATGAACCCATATTCAAGAGCCCATCCCACTGACTTCATCCAGACAGGGATATCCGTTATTGATGGAATGAATCCCTTGGTGAGAGGCCAGAAGCTTCCCCTGTTCTCAGGGTCAGGTCTCCCACACAAACTCTTAGCCTCACAGATCGTCCGGCAGGCAAGAGTGAGAGGCGAAGAAGAAGCCTTCACCATAGTCTTCGCAGCCATGGGAATCACAACTGAGGAAGCCAGATTCTTCAGAGACGACTTCACAAGCATGGGTGTCCTAGGCAGAGTTGCAATGTTTATCAACCTGGCCGAGCACCCTGTAATCGAAAGAATTCTGACCCCTCGAATTGCGCTCACTGCAGCAGAATTCCTCGCGTTTGAGCAAGGCATGCATGTCCTAGCAATTCTGATTGACATGACAAACTACTGTGAAGCACTTCGAGAGATTTCAGCAGCACGAATGGAGATTCCTGGCAGACGGGGCTACCCTGGCTACATGTATACTGATCTGGCCAGTATCTATGAAAGAGCCGGAAGAATCCAAGGGAAGAAAGGATCCATAACGCTAATGCCCATTTTAACAATGCCTGATGACGATCTGACCCATCCGATCCCTGATCTGACAGGTTACATCACAGAGGGCCAGATGATCCTTGATAGGAAGATGCACAAAACAGGCCTGTATCCACCCATAGATCCCCTGCCATCCCTATCCAGATTAATGGATAAAGGAATTGGCAGCGGTAAAACAAGAGAAGACCACAAACAACTTTCTGATCAGCTCTACTATGCTTACGCTGAAGGAAAGGTCATCAGAGAGACAGCCCTCGTTTCTGGTGAAGCTGCATTAACCAGCAATGACAGACTCTACCTCAAGTTCGCAGACAGATTTGAGAAAGAGTTCATTAGCCAAGGAGCAAATGAGAACCGGGACATTGAAGGAACCTTAGATCTTGGTTGGGAGCTTCTGTCAGCGCTTCCCGAGTCCGAGTTCTCCCGAATAGATCCAGACATCATTCGCAAGTACCATCCCAGATACAGAGGTGGTAACGAGGGAGACCGCATTGTCGGTTGAGATAGCCAACGTTCATCCTACACGTCTGGAGCTTCTGCGGCTGAAACGCCGGAAAGCGATGGCTGAAGGAATTGTGGACATTCTGAAGAAGGAATTGGATGCGTTGACAGTTGCTCTCTTCGACTTTGCTAAGGAGATTCCCTCCTTGCGGGAACAAATGACCAGTGCTTTGGACCAAGCGTACAATATCTACGTCGAAGCTGAGATGATTGTTGGTCCAAGAAAAGTCAAGGAGCTGTCACTGGTTGCTCAACCAATTGATTTCGATATAATCGTTAGCGAAAGAACGGGGGTCCTCGGCATTTCACTCCCAACCTTCGAGCTAACCAAAGAAGCACCATCTACGTTGGGACCGCGTTTCAGCATGATAGACAGCCCAGCGAAGTTGGATGAGTCCACTTCGCTGATCGAGCTTGCATTAACTAGAGCTGTTGCACTCTCCCAAATTGAAGCCTCAATGATGGAAGTTCTGGATTTGATGTCCGTCAAAAAACGACAGGTAAACCGAATCCAGTATAAGATCCTGCCACAACTCGTTGCTGCAATTCGATACATCCAGCTGATTCTCGAAGAAACAGAGAGACAGGATTCCATTCGAGTTAGAGTGCTCCAGAGGAAGAGAAAAGAGCGCGCCTTAAAGGCGACCTAGATGCTAAATAAGGTCTCATGAAGGGCTCTGAGTGAAAGCTTGGAAGTACAAGCGCGTAATGCCCAAGATCATTACCGAAAAACTGAGACTAATCGATCCAAAGGATATGAAAGAATTAGTCGGTAGAAGCATCCAAGATCTCTGCTTAGCTTTGGCAGATACAGTATATCGGGAGGAGATATCTGAAATACCTTCAGACCAACTGAGTTCCCTTTCATTGGAAAGGGCTTTCCTCAGGAGCTTCATGAGAACCTGCAGGCAGATTATGGATCACTCACCAAAGGACATCTCGTTCCTGCTCTCCACAATCCTTATGAAGTTCGAGATTGGTACTGTCAAAACCATTCTCCGAGCAATAGAGGCCAATGTGAAGATTGAGGAGATGTGGAATCTCGTCGTACCAGCGGGAAATCTGAATGAGGTGGAATGCCGAAGAATTCTGGAGAACTCCCAAGACATCAATGAAGCAGTCGAAGCTCTTTCAGACTCGGAATATGGACCAGCACTCCTAGAATCTATAAAAGAGTATGAGAAAACCGGAATCTTCCTATTCCTTGAAACTACTTTGGATAGGTTTGTCTACGAAAGACTATGGAGATCTGCTGAACGGCTTAGAGGTCTGGATAGGAAGATTGGAAAAGCCATTCTAGGTCTTGAAATAGACGCTGTGAATATCAGAACTCTCTTGAGATGCAAGGCACTGGGAATTGACAAGGAGCAGACAAAACGATATCTCCTGCCCGTGTCCGAAGTTTTCAGAGAAAGCGAGCTTGAAGCTGCTCTGGAATCAGCTGACATCGAATCAGCTATTAACTCCCTTTCAGCAGCTGCTGAGTTCGCTCATGCTAGAGACTATCGGTATGTATTGAATGATCTCCTTGATGAGTATACGAGCTCGTTGTCACTCCCCCATTTAGAACTGACTCTCGAAAAAAGCTTGCTAAGGGCTAACTTGAGGATGTTGAAGAGATACACTCCGTTCTTCAACATTGGGTTGATCCTAGCGTTTTTAAGCCTAAAGTGGACTGAAATTAGAAACCTAATAGTGTGTGCCAGGGGAACGGAAGGCGGAGTTTCCCCTGAGAAAATTAGAGAGCTATTAATCTTCCAAGAGTAAAGACTCTCTGAGGCTTAGGTTGACTCACTGACGAGTGTCCTTCTCCATAACGGTTCGCTTACGTGGGCGTAGATTCTTGATCCATTCTTTTGTGTCCAGCCCTTTCTCAGAAACATCTAAGGAGCCCAAGCTGAAGACCGATGGTGGGAGTTTCATGTGAAGGAAGAATCGAAGCTTTCTCTCTATTCTTTCGTCGAGTTTTTTCAGCCTCAAGCTTCCTCTCTGCACGTGCGCCACCCATGTGTTAATCTGCGACCTAACCCTGGAGGCGACGCTCCTTTTGCCTTCACCGTAAAGTCGTTTGAAGATGCGTTCTCTGGTCAGATTCATCTTCGTGGTTCCGATTCTTCTTTTTATCTCAAGTCTTGCCGATAATTCATGTTCGGATTTGAGTTGCTCCCTAAGTAGCTTCATCCGATTTTGCAGTCTTATACATTCAGTAAGGTGAGGATGCCTTTTGTGGGGGTCCCCACGCTTGGGGTTTCTGATGTGAGAGTGTGAGGGTTGCCCGACTGAATTTTGGAACTCTTCGTTCTCTCTCACGAATCTAAACTCCGACAGAGTATTTGAACTAGCTATATCTGTCCAATGATCATGAACGAGATTAGGAGACCATAGATCGCGAGTGCTTCGGAGAGGACTACGCCTATGACATTTGAGGAGAAGGTGTCTGGATTCTCGGCAGTTGCGCCGATTAATGAAGTTCCGCTGTAGCTGATTCCGATTCCAGCTGAAAGGCTTGCGACGGCTATGATTATTCCTGAAATGAGCGCCTTGTATGCAGCTTCAAGTGTCGTTATGGCATCTAGCTTTCCCAAGAGCATGAAGGCAATCAGTAAGCCATAGATTGCCAACGCTTCTCCTAGCACAACAGTAATGATAAGCCTGCTGAGTAGCTCAGGCTTCTCAGTTCCAATTCCAGCAAGTGCAGTCCCGCAGATTATGATTGTGATAGCTGCAGCCACAACCGGTACTCCTATCGCTAATGCGATGCCCATCAGGCTGATCAGACCCGGATCCATCTCAAACCCCTTTTTGGCTCCAACTGAAGCTATAGGGTATACTTGAAAGGCTTAAAAGGAATTCCCTCCCCTGCATGGAACTTTGAGAACCATTCAACCCAATGGAGACGTAAGGTGTGGACAAACACAACCAATCCCTCGATGATCATTACGAGAATTGTCCCTACGGCTACAAGGGGGATGCTTTCTAGCGGAAAGTGACCATGCTCTACTCCACCTAAAACCAAGAACAGGGAGTTCATTGCACTGTGAATCAGCCCTAATGCCATTAGCCGACTGTAGGACATTGAGTGACTTAAGGTCTCAGCGAATACTTCGACGCTGAAGCCCACACCTTCCATAAACCCCTCCGCCATAGCAGTGAACACGAATATGAAAACCAAAGGTAATACGATGAGTCCACCAAGCATGAGGCTGCCCTCAGCGAACCACCTTGAGATGTTCGAGATACCTCCCCAGTAAGCCCAATTGAATAGGCCACCAACCAGAAGCCACAGCCAACAGATTGGAATTGGCGCTAACCTGTAATGCCGATGCTTGATTTCGTTTATGAATCTCAGAATCATTCCTATCCCCAAGTGTATTGTTCCCACTAGTATGGCGAACCTCAACATTTTCATTGGCTCCTGTGTCGGTTCAAACCCGCCTATGTAGAAGGGACCGATTCTTCCCAGAGATAACGGATGGATGACTCCCGAAGGTCCGACGAACTCCACGAAGATAAATCCAAAAAACATGGCGGAAATTCCCATGAATACAAACATT
>DAOWHM010000091.1 GCA_030641425.1 Candidatus Bathyarchaeota archaeon
CAAAATCATTCTGTCTTTAAAGAAGCCACCAGACTATATCATCACAATGGACGCAGACTACTCCCATAATCCTCAAGCTATACCTAGACTGCTTGCAGTCACAGAGACAGGTTATGCACTGGTGATAGGAAGCAGATATACCAAGGGTGGCAAGATATCTGGATGGCATATTATACGGTGGTTAATTAGTCGAGTGGCGAACTTTATTGCGTCTACGCTGGTCGGAATGAGGATAAGTGACTGCACAAGTGGTTTTAGATGCTATTCGAAGAAATATGTAGAGAACGTAATTGGGTATCTTCACAGCCAAACATACGAGATACAAATAGAAACAATCAAACAAGCTTGGACGAGAGGATTCAAAGTTAAGGAGATCCCTATAACATTTGAAAACAGGAAAAAGGGTAAATCAAAACTCACGAAGACTGAGCTTCAAGGATTCATATCATACATCATTAAGACAAAGCTGGGAGCGCGTGCAAAGCAATACACATGATTTTGCAAGAGGCAAATACCAAAGATACAATCTTTGTAATGAGGTTAGAGATGGAGAATTATCCTAAAATCTCTTTTTTCTCTTTCAGACATAGCAACTGAATCTCAATTATTTGAGGTCACTGATCTTAGAACTTCACTCGTCTGCAAAAAGTGCTTAGAATGCGTGCTTGATGTTTGTATTATTTATGTATTACACAACGCCTCGTTTCAACCAACGTAAGACATCTCTTCCCCATAAAAGGAGTTCAGGTAGGAATTGTCGTGGAGATGATCTTGCAGGATCTACATATGGTTCATTAATAAACATCTCCAAAGGTTTTAGTGCATTAGTAATGTCAAGACTTTTCTCATAGATTCCTTCCATGTTTCTTCTTGCCTTCGTTATTTCTTGGACCCCATGTTTGCCCATTAGACTCTCTAAAACCTTGGAAAGGCTTGTGGGATCATTTGCGAGATACTTGAAACCACCCTGATTGTCTATAACCATTTTGGAATGTTCATCTGTTGCGGGAGTTATTACTGGAAGTTTTGCCCAAATATAGTCCATGATTCTTGTTCTTACACTCAGTTCATCTTCTACTGTGCTGAGAGGGATGTTAACAGCAACATCAGATTGAAGATAATAGTTTCCCCGTTCCTTAAAAGGTACTAAGCCCGTGAAAATTAGGCTATTAGTAAAGTGTGAATCACGACCCATCCTTAGGATTAATTTTTCAAAACGTGGGTTTCTCGGATTACCTCCGAAAAAGACGCATTTGAAATTCTTTCTGCCATGGTTGACCAATATATCGAGAGCCTTGAATAAAGTTGAGTAGCTATACCATGGCAAGAAAGCCCCAGCTACCAATATTACTAGTTCACAAGGTTTTTTTTCTATAACTTTTTTTCGAAGTACGGGAGGAATTGAAGGCGGGATCATGGGGATTAGATGAATGAGAGAAGGGGATAGTTTTCGCTTGAGTGTACAGAGCCTTTTAGACCCAATAAGGAGGCCCATCAAATAGTATCTTTCTCGTGATCCAGCGGTCATGAAGAAGTCTCCAATCCAAAAAGACTTCATCTTCAGGCGAAGAAAATCAGCGGGAACCGTGCCAAAAGAAATAAATTGCTCCAGTAGAGTCGCACCTACATAGTCTACAATCGTTGGGATTTTTTGTTTTAGTCGAGCTAGGAAGGGTGTTGCTGACCAAGGCAGGTATAGGATGTCTGGCTTTTCGTCATGCACAGCCTTTGCAACTTTTCTAGGCTTATGTGACATGCATTTAATCAGAAAATTGCCTTCTGAGATGGTAAACTCTTTTCTTATATTTTTATGATAACTTTCATATAGACTTAGAATGACAATCTCGTGTTTGTTGGAAATCCTTTGAAAGAGATTCCACGCTCTGTAACCAGGTCCGTCAGTAATGTTATTGCTATGGGGAAACGGAGAAGTCGAAATCAGCACAAGCTTTCTCCTTGGCACTATCTCTCACTCCTAGAATTCAAACAACAACTAACACTTTTCATTTCAATAATGCGAGACATGTTAAAAAGGATAATGCTTCTTTCACTTTGCCTCCTTGATGAGTCGATAGAGCATAATAATTAGAACCGAGATGTTAACTAGAGTAAGGCATAAGATGGTTGTATGGCTCAATAAGTCTGGAGGAGTCCATTGACCTGAAAGAGCAGAGAGCAGGTTTATCGAGAAAGTCGTTAGCAAGAGGCCATAAAAAACTTTGGCATATTTTGTTTTACCGTAGGCAAAAGGAAGAAGGGCTAGGGCGAAATACATGTAACGTTCGTGCATCCGTGTAGGAAGCATGTAAAATACAAGCATGAGCAAGCTGAATTTTTCCATCAGACTTTGACCATTCGCCTTCTTTCGAAGGCTATAAAGAATAACAACATAGAAAATTGCGAACAATAAAATGCCAAGTTGATAATAACTGAGAAAAAGAAATTGGTTTGGTTCATTGTCCAACACAGTTGCTAAAACACTAGTTCCTGGCAGAACTCTATCTTTCAGCAAATTTATAACTGGCCAGATATTTAACGCTGAGACAGTAGTCTTAGTGATCTCCGAAGACGCAGGCGTAAATGCTCCACGGCTGGAAAAAAGGCCAAACCCAGATTGCCACAGAACAAAATTTAATGAATACCCACTAAATAAGAAAGGAGCCCAAACAACGATTGTGGTTAAGCTGAATATTCCTATGCCGAGTAAAGTATGAAAGAATCGCCGCTTTTTTGCGCTTATTATGAGTAACCCGGGGATAAATGGAAGTGCTGTTGATTTTGTTGCCACTGCCAAAGCTGCAAACAACCAACCTAATTCGATATGTTCCGTTATAACAAGCCACACAGCCAAGACCATGAATAAAGCGACAACAGACTCGTATTGTCCCCAAATACTAGAATTGGTGATGTTCAACATAGATAATGTAGCTGCAACAAGTCCAGTTTTATATCCCCTCCATCGTTTGACAGCGGTAAACGTTACCCATCCTAATGATAATTCAGCTAAAATCGGGGGAAACTTAAGTAAGACTGGCAGAGCTTGAGGGACGTGAACACTTGTCGGGAAAATTTGAGTAATTAGAAAAAAAATATATGCTATTATTGGCGGATAAGGATAGACAGGTCGAATAGAATGAATGGGGGGTAACACGACAGTTTCAGGATAAATGACTAACAACCCTTTATCATTAATCACTTGGCACCAAGCTTTGAATGCATACATGTCGAACCAGTGAGCAGACATAGATATAGCTAAGATAATCCGTAATACAGCGAAAAATGAAATCAAGTAGATAAAAGTTTTGTTTTCCTTGGCGTACGATACAAGGAAGTTATACATACGCTTAATGATGCTATATAAAGCAAGTACCTCTATTTTCAAAGGAAACTTCAAGAAAGAAGAAAATCCGTTTAATTTGGAGGCAAATACCAAAGTTGTCATAGTTGTGAAAACAATACTTATGAGTATGGAAGCCACCGTTGCATCATACGACTCTTCTGCAAATCTCAAATTATCACTCAAGAAAACGCTTTGCACATAATGAACTTCAACATGCGCATTATAATCAGCCCACGCTTGAAGGCTTAGAGCAGGAGAAAGGCCAACTTCGGGTATTTTAATGGTAAATTCCTTATACCATGTTTCATTCTTAATTGAAACAGTTGCTATAATATCCGTGATTTGTTCGTTCCATTCGATTTCAATGTCGTATTTCGAGCCAATAGTGATAAAACCTCCTATTGAAGTGTTACTCTGTGCTGAACTTTCGTCGCCGTTGAAGTTGTAATACCAGCCACTTCCTGTTTCAGCCCACACAGAAATATGGGTTTGTGCCCATTCCACTGAGAAGAAAATTGGATAGCAAGAACCTGATGCAATTAGAGGGGTTGCTGAGAAGTTCCATTTGAAATCTCCGGCAGCAGCGTAAACAAACGCCTTTGGAAATGATTTGTTCTCTGCCTCTAATCTGACGCTGTCTTGAGTGATAGAAATAATGCCTTGACCATTCGTTGACTCAACATATGTCTGAAAGCCATTAACTTGGGCAAATTTTTCTAATGGGCTGCCCCCTAAGTATCTAGAGGTGACCATAACAGAGACAAGAATCGACGCAACCGTCAATATGAGAAGCAGCCCTAAGTGTTTGGGAGGTGTTTTTCTTAAGAAGCCTATAAAGCCTCTAAGATAGAGGAAGGGTGTTTTTAACATTTGGCTTTTCCTCACGATCCAACCTCGAATTTTTAGACCATTGAACCCGTATGAAATCGTACGAACTTTTCATAATTTCTTCCCAAATGCATATAAAAGTAAGCCATAGCAAAAGCCAAAAGTATAGGTAAAATCGATGGATATCCCTAAAGCGGCTATGAGTAACGACTCTAGAAAAGAAACAACACTGTTTCTATGGAAAATGTTTGACATGTGAAGAAGTTCGTACCAAATAGTGGCAACATAAGAAAGGTATCTAAAGGCTAACACTGCAACTGATAACCACAACATTAGTACATTCAGAAAAACTATCGCGAGAAGTAACAGAAGAGCGAAAATCGAAACAAACAAAGGTTGAGCTGCCCTTTGTAAAGACCTAGCCCTTGAATACTTGGAAACCCCTATTTTCTTAAACAAAAATGTTTTAAACATCGGAAAAACACCGCCCATAGCTTTTCCAAAGATAAACTCTTTCCGCAAATTCTTGGACACATTATCTGCTGCTAGCCCAAATTTCTGCACGACAGGAAGCTGGTAGCTTTTTAGTATCAGAAATCCTTGTTGACGGATTGCGTAAGATACGAAAAGATCTTCTCCAGCAATCCTGAACCTTTCAGGGAATCCACCAATCTTTTCCAAAACATCTTTCCTGTATATATCGCATTTCCCCTCAGAAAACGTTACCTCTTCTTCAACTTGTTTCGAGTTTGCGGCGTGATATTGCCTTCGAACGATGCCGAAGGCTTTTGCTGCAAAACCTAGTTTTTCAGGGGGGATCCCATAATAACCTGTTACCACGGCTACTTTGCTGTTGTTAAAGTGTTCTAACGCTTTGGCTATCCACTTTTGGTCGACTAATACGCAGTCTTGATGAAGTATTAAAACATATTTTCCTTGACTTTCTTTTATTCCATGATTTAGTGTTGCCGCAAGTCCGATATTTATGTCATGTTTTATTACCCTATAACTGACACTCTTGCGTTTGTATTCCGTTAATTTTTCAAAGGTGTTGTCTTGGCTCGCGTCATCTATTATAATTAGTTCGATGGACTTGTAGGTTTGATTTAAGACAGATTCAATGCTATCATGTATGGTTTTTTCGCCGTTAAAAGCAGGTATTATTACCGAAACCAATTCTCTCAAAGAAAAATCTCTGTTGCCTTTTGCAGTCATTGTAGCCCTCATACCATTTCATGATTGAGCAAAGCGATTTGTGCTGCTTCCATACCTGTTTGGAGAGCTGTACCCATGTAACGATCTCTCGGATAGGTTCGAGAGATGCCCCCGATGTATAATCCTTTCACGGGGGATTTTGATTCAGGCATGTATTTACCATAATCCGGGATAAATAGAGGTGTAGAGTATTTTGCCCTGTGAAGGCGCCACCATAGCAGTTTTTTTCTTATGTCACAGTCAAAAATGTCGCTAAGATGCGACAAGTATTCCTCGACTATTTTCTGATCAGGTTTTTGCCAGAATTCATCTGTGGAATTCAGATACTTCACGATAAACATTAAACTAGGGTATTTCAACTCTGTGTTTAAATGTCCATGCTCGAAGACCCCTACAAAAGGATACTCATCTAAATCCATTACATTTAACCAATAGAATGGACTAATTTTCTCAGACAAAGCTATCGCCGCACACAGTGAGGATTTGTATTTGATATTTTCCAACGATTTCCGGTATTCCTGTGGCAGACCATCGACAACCTTTAAAAGCATAGGCATAGGCAATGTGCTGATAACTGTGTCTGTTCTAGTTTCTCGAGTCTTTCCTTTTTCCATATATTCTACCTTGTTCACCTCTCCCGCCTTCAATATAATGCTAGTGACTTTAGCCCCAGTTTTTGCAGCACCCCCTTTATTTGTACAACGCTTAGTAAGTCCTTTGACAATTTTCTCAACACCACCTTTCAAATATCCGAATCGATCACTCACTGATTTTGATTCGTGCCCGAAACGGCTCATCAACCACGCAGCAGATACATTATCTGAGGGTTCAGCAAACTTTGCTTGAACGATGTAATTTATTAGTTTGTAGGCTTCTTTGCCCGCGGCGGTTTTGCAGTAGTTTTCAACACTTACCCCTTCTAGGTCCTGCCAATCCACTTTTTGGCGTGCTTTGAAGACTAACAAGCCAAATTTTATGCGTCCCCACAGACTCAAAGGCTTAAATTTCAGAATTGACAAAGGAGAAGAAAAATCGTAAGATTTGCCTTGTGAATAGAAACCTACCTTCAATTTTCTCCAATACAGATTGCTTTCCAAACCTAAATCGTGTATGGTTTTAAGAGTTGTGCTGTCGCCATACATAACGTGGTGATAAGTTTTAGGAATATATTTTCCATCAATCAGGTAACTTGATGCTAAGCCTCCAAGGGTCTCATCCTTTTCCAACAAGATTGTTTTAAGGCCATTCTCGGAGAGTGTGGAGGCAGCCATTAAACCAGATAAGCCCCCGCCTAGAACAACAGCTTTCTTCAAGAGAAAACCTCTATAAATTCAAAAACTGCGCCAATTCCCGGGCATACCAGGTATCCACAATTTTCTCCGTGTAGTTTCTTCCTTCTCGTCTATAATACCAAAAACTGTTATATTTAGTGGCTATCCAAGCAAACAACCCAAACATAGGTGTATCGAACATTATTGGCTTTAGGATAGATTTACGAAACGCCATCTCCCATTTGAAAATCGGTTGTTTATTCGGGTTTGGCAAAATAAACGGATTGGGTATGAACTCGTCACCTTCCAGAGTATAGTTCAGTATGCCTACGCCCCGTTCCGCAGCAGTCCTTACATGCTTTGGAGTTGACATCCCCATATATTTTGCAGCAAGGGCGTCTAATGCCACAGGGTCGGTAGAAGCCAGTATTACATTACATATCTTTGATATCCCTGTACGAGGTGCATTGCCTTCCATAGCGATGGTGCCATCAGCTATGGTGTATGCAATCTTAGGTTTTAAAAAACTCGTTATGTCTGCAATTGCATCGTTGACGACCAAATGATATTGATGCCTTACTCTAGGAACGACGCCCCAAAAATGTTTAAGAGAACAAGTCAAGCCAGTAAGGCAATGGGTTTTCATTACAGGCAAGTTAATGATGCTATCTGCCTCAAGAACAGATTTGGGAATATCCAGGGTTTTGAAAATTTTGCCGTCTAACCTAACTTTAATCAACTTGTCTTCTGAAAGATTCTGAAAACGTGCACCATATTTCTTAGCGAGTCTTTTATGCCCCCAGACTTTGGCAGCCTTGTTGCATTGCCGTGCCGCTGCGAGATCTGCATCGCCAAGAGTTACATCGTAACCACGTTCAGTTAGCTCACTCAAAACTTCATCTAAAACCATTGGGGATGTGCATTGCCCCGGAACATACTCTGAAGAAATAAGATTAACTTTAACGAAGACATTATCTCCCTTCAATACACGTTCTTTCCACATAGGCATCATAGCTGTCTTGACTACCTTTTGCACACCGCCTCGCATTTGTTTCACTTTTAAGAAAAGAACAGATGGAAGTGCTTGCTGGATTTCCTCATCTGCAACAAGTGAAGTATTAGAAATCACTTCCAACTATCACATCTCCTTTTATCCTCCAATGTATTCGTGCGTACGTATAAAATCTTTGGGAAACAGGCACTACTTGGGATGGCATATTCACCAGCCACGTATCTCAAAAATAGTCACCAACGTTGCTGCTGTTCAGAGTTGATACTAAAAGGGATTTATCCTTTAAAATTTGTTATTATAACATGTCAAGACAAAGAATTTGCTGAGTTACTTCTAAACTTGAATAAGCAATCTATATGCAAATCAAGAATCGTTGAATGATTGTTTTTTCGCCTCAGCACAAAATGCATGCGCGCGCTTATATCTCATAGCTTCAATAGCTCACAACTGAAAAAATGCAAACACCATCTACCCTCATGATCAAAGAGAACTTTCGCCACTATTATAAGATAGATGCGGAAATCGCTCGGGTCCCCTCCTCAATCCGACAACGTGAATTTGGATTTGTCCTATCTGACCAAAAAACTATGCTCCGTCATAAGAGGTTCGAGAATGCAGCCTCTCTCAGAGACTACATCGTGAACATAATACCATCCGATGTATATTACTCATCTGCGTATTATGAATCTCCTGAAGCCAACATGGATAGAAAAGGCTGGCTCGGAGCGGATCTAATCTTTGATATTGATGCAGATCATATCCCAACCCCATGTGGCAAGGTTCATGACAGATGGACTTGTAGTAGTTGCGGGTTTTCAGGAAAAGGGCCTTCTCCTGAGAAATGCCCGATCTGCGAAAAGGGGAAATTTGGCACTAGGAAATGGATGTGTGATAGTTGTCTGGAATCCGCTAAGAAAGAAACAAGCAAGCTTTTAGATATGTTGCTGAACGATTTTGGGTTTTCAGAGAAGAAAGTACGAGTATTTTTCAGCGGAAATCGTGGTTATCACATTCATGTTGAAGCTGACAGCGTTTGTCTTTTGGATTCCATGGCTCGAAAAGAGGTTGTAGACTATGTAATCGGGTTAGGTTTGGAGCCAAAATTGCACGGTTTAATAGAAAAGAACAGAATCGTATTTGGGAACCAAGTAGATAGAAAAGGCTGGCGAAGACGTATTGCCAGCGGAATAATGGAGTTCCTAGAGGCTTCACCTGAAGAGGTGGCGGCTGTTGGTTTAAGGAAAAAAAACATCAGAAACTTGATGCAGAGAAGGAGTTTGCTTCGTGAAAATCTAGAGAAGGCTGGCTGGCTGGATACATCGGGTGTTGGACCTAGGAACTGGTTGAAGATAATTCGCTGGGTTGTGGAGCAAAAAGCGTCTAAGATTGACACCGTTGTCACTACAGATATTCATCGATTGATTCGGTTACCTCAGAGTTTACATGGGAAAACAGGATTTGCCAAAGTGGAAACTCCAATTGGAAGTCTTAGCGAATTCGATCCTTTAAAGGAAGCGATAGTCTTCAGAGAAGGGGAGGTTAAGGTTAACATTGTTGAAGCTCCAAAATTCCGCGTAGGAAACAAATATTACGGTCCCTTCACAAAAGTTTCCCAAGAACTACCTACTGCAGCCGCTATATTTCTCATCTGCAGAGGAGTAGCTCAAGTGAGGGAATAGCGATGTACGATTTACTGTACAACTCGTGGTTAAAAGAGAAAGAGAATACAGAGTTGCAGACCCTCCCAAAAGACTTCTACACCAAATTAACTGAATATGTAGTCGAGATCCGACAAAAGGGACGAATGCTAGATCGAAACTCACCCAAAGCAAAACTCATTTCCCAAGAACTAACAAGGGTCAAACGGTTGATGGAGGAACTCGCCAAACTTCGCTTCAAAAAGATTATTGAATTGGCAAGCTCTACGGATTCCTTCGGAATGGACCCACTAACACCTGAAGAAGAAAAAGCGGTAAGTGAGTTAAAGACTACGTTTGAAAGTTTCCAATCCTTTCTAAAAGGAGCCTTACGAGGGAAAAAACCAAAGGTTGAAAATAGCAACGCCTCCACAAATCCCACCAAGAAATTGCTACTACGATTCCTACAAGAAGTTCCAGCTATAATCGGCTCAGATCTGAAAGTTTATGGTCCCTTCTCAATTGAAGATGTCGCTACACTTCCAATTGAGAATGCTAAGGTCTTAATGAAGCATGGTGTAGCCACCAAAGTGGAAATTGCATAAATCGATATTCATATCTTCCCTTCGGTGAAGGTTTGAAATATGCTCTTGCGATCGATCATAGTAAACCTTTTCTAACCCTCACATAGAAAATCCTTTGGGAGCACACTTTGACTAAATTTAAAGCATCGAGAACTCTAGATTGCCTCGGACTTTTCTGTCCCGAACCTGTTTTCAGAACCAGAATGGAACTAAATAAACTTGAAATCGGCGAAACGTTGGAAGTCTGGGCGGACGACCCAGCAGCCGAGAAAGACATTAAAAGTTTGACGAAGCGTTTAGGCCATGAAATCTTGGAAATAAGAAAAGAGAAAGGCAAACTTCACTTCTTGATTAAGAAAGGACGATGAGGAATATAATGAGAAAGGTATACTTAGATCACACAGCAGGCATGCCTGTAGATCCTCAAGTCATCGAAGCCATGAAACCTTACTTCACACAGCTCTACAGTAACCCATCTTCGTTACATTCCTCTGCGCAAGAAGTGAGGAAGGGATTTCAAAATGCTCGCAAGAAAGTCGCCATGCTAGTTGGTGCAAAAAGCGAGGAGATATTCTTTACTTCATGTGCTACGGAAAGCAATAATTGGGCAATAAGAGGGGTAGCCAGCCGAAATAGAGGTCGAGGAAAACATATCATAACTACAGCAATCGAGCATATGTCAGTGATGAACGTCTGCAAGTACTTGATGAAGCAAGGCTATAGAGTTTCGTTCTTACCTGTCGATAACACAGGCCTAATAGATCTTGAGGTACTGCAGAAGGAATTGGCGGATAACACGATTCTTGTTTCCGTTATGTACGCAAACGGAGAAATTGGAACGATTGAACCCATAAAAGAGATTAGCGAAGTTGTACACAGCAAGGATACCTACTTGCACGTAGACATGACAGCAGCTATGGGACAAGTTTCCGCAGACGTAATGAAAGAAGGCATAGACTTATTGACCTTATCTTCAAACGACATGTACGGACCGAAAGGAGTAGGTGCTCTCTACATAAAAAAAGGAACACGTTTAGACCCCCTCATCTTCGGAGGCGGACAGGAGCGAGGACTAAGGTCAGGTACAGAAAACTTGCCAGGTATCGCAGGAATGGGAAAAGCAGCGGAGATCGCCAAAGCAGAAGTAGGGAGGGAGGGTTCAAGATTATCCAAACTTCGAGACAAGTTCATCAATGGAATACTGGAGACTATCCCCCACTCGTTCCTAAATGGCCACCCGACTAGACGATTACCAAATAACGTCGCAGTTCGATTCAGCTTTGTTGAAGGAGAATCTATGCTCCTAAACTTGGACATAGCTGGCGTCGCAGCCTCATCAGGATCAGCGTGCACCGCCAAGACGTTGGAGCCCTCCCACGTGTTGCGCGCCATAGGATTGAAACACGAAGAAGCCCACGGTTCACTACTATTCACGCTTGGTAAACAAAATGATGAAGAAAATGTAAATTATGTACTGGGGTTACTACCCGATATAGTTAAAAGATTGAGAGCCATGTCACCATTAACACCAAGAGAGTTGAGGGAAAATGTATAGCGAAAAGGTGATGGACCATTTCAGAAACCCTCGAAATGTAGGAGAAATTAAAGACCCTGACGGAGTTGGCACAGTGGGAAACCCCGTCTGCGGCGACCTAATGACGATACACATCAAAGTCAAAGACAACACCATCTCAGAAATAAAATTCAAAACCTTTGGCTGCGGAGCAGCACTCGCAACCAGCAGCATGATAACCGAGTTAGCAAAAGGTAAGAGTTTAGAAGACGCCCTGAAGATCACCAGAAAGGACGTGGCAGATAATTTGGGTGGTCTCCCACCTATAAAGATGCATTGCTCAAACCTAGCTGCTGACGCTCTGCATGAAGCAGTAAAGGACTACCAGAAAAAGCAGGAGGAAAATCGAAATGGTTAAATCCATACTTTGCAGCCAGTGCAAAGTCAAGATAGCAGGAGATGAATGCCAATTCATGAGTTATAAACGTGTCATCAACGGTGAAGAATATGCCTTCTGTTGCCAGAAATGCGTCGAGAAGTTCAAAGCTCAAAAGACAGCTATCTCTCGCCCCAAGAAGCAGTAATGTCTCTATTGGGTTTCGGTTGGCGACTCAATGAGATGCCCATGCCTTGAATTTATGTCTGAGAATACTAGACAAGTTCTCTCTTAATGGTGTTTTGAGGAGTTACTTCAATCAACATTATGCTTTCGAAAAACAATTTTTTCTCCACAATTATCTTCGCAATTAGTCCGCGCTTTGAGAACTCCTCCAAAGTCCTATCTACGTCTGAAAAAGTGGATTGCACCAGTAAGGCACGTCCCTTCTCCGTCAGATACTCCGAAACCTCATCAATAAATCGATCAATAACAGTTCTCCCTGTTTCTCCACCAGACCAAGCTTTCTCGATCCAATTTTTCCCTTCATCTCCTTCCACAGGTAAATAAGGAGCGTTGAAAAGAATCAAATCAAACTTTTCCCCATCTCTAACTGGACTGAAGAGGTTTCCTTCACGGACTTCGACTTTTACCGCTACATCGTTCAGTTCAGCATTTTTCCCAGCGCATTCGACAGCGTAGGGGTTGACGTCTACTGCAATTACTTCGTTAACTTTTTCAGCTGCGATCACTGCGAGAATACCACATCCTGTTCCCATATCTAAAACTCTTTCGCCATTCGTCAACGAGAGATTTCGAGCTATCAGAAAGCTGTCTTCAGATGGTTCATACACCTCGTCACAGATAACGAAAGTGTGTCTTCCAAAATGGATTTTCTTAGGTTGAGATTTCATTTGCTAGAGCTCCAAACTCTGAAGGAGTAAGCTCTCGGACTCGTTTGTCCAAGAAAGGCAACTGGAAAACTCTCTCGGAGGCTACTGTATTCCTCATCTTGAACTTCTCAAGGATTGGCAAAAGGGCTTTTCGAGCTTTTCTGTTACGCTGACTGAACAACACTCTCAAAACTTCTCCGAAAATCTCCTCATTCTTTACATTAAAGGGTCGTAATCTTCTCGGAGTTAGCTTCACTATAACAGCTTCAATGTCTGGTGGTGGATGGAAAGCCTCTTTCGAAATATTCTCCAACAAATCAACTTGGGCTCGATAAAACGTAGATACGGTCAGTCGACTATAATCCTTACTGCCCACAAGCGCTTTGAGACGTTGCGCGAATTCTTTTTGAAAAGTCATGATGGCAACATCGAAATTACGGTCTAAGATGTGGAATAGTAGAGGAGAGGAAATCGAGAACGGAGGATTACACACAACTTTATTGAATGGAGGTGTGGGGACTTTGAAGAAGTCCCCTTCAATTATCTGGACATTTTCGTATCCACTAAACTCACTTCTTAGAACTTCTACAAGATTAGGGTCTACTTCGATTGCGAAGACTTGATGTGCTCTTTCTGCTAGTCCACGAGTGAGAAACCCGAGTCCTGCACCAACCTCTAAGACAACATCAGTCTGCTTCAGATCTGCATGCGAAATAAGGAGCTGCAGCAGGTACTCATCAATCATGAAATGCTGTCCCAAACGTTTCTTCGGAAAGATTCCGTGAGCTCGAATTAGATAACTGGCTCGTTGTCGCAGGTTCATAGGTTCCACTAATGGGCTCGCGTAAACAAGCGATACTTACTTTCTCCAGCCAGCTCCTCAACAATTCGTTTAGCGATCAGTTTGGATGGATCAGGTATGTTAGTGCGTTCTTGCAGGTTTTTGAAACTTTTAAAGGAGCCGCGTTCACGTTCGTTAATAATTTGCCACATGTATTTCTTTCCGATACCTGGAATCAATTCCATAGCATGCATGCGCGGGGTTATAGCTTGAGCTGTGTTGAAGAATTTAACAAACCAACCTTCTCTACCCAAGATTATTTCTTCTATTACTCCAGGCAATTCCATCTTAGCATTCGCAGTTAACTCGTCATAGCCTACGCGTCCAATAATATAGGTGATCTCTTTTCTCTTATTCTTCCCAACGTAGATCCTGTCGTGAGGTTTGAGGATGGATCCTTCTTTTACTATTGCTTCAAGTAGAGTGAAGAAAGCCTCACCCACCATTTGCACTAGCGCGCCTGCCCGGTAGCCGGGTCTTGTGCTCCCTCGTCCATGGAGAAGAAAATCCAGAATATATGCCCGTTCCTCGTATCTCTTCTCCATACCCTCTACTCCTTCACTCTGAAGTATTATGCTATGTTCAGCTAAAACTATTATTCCTTTCTTCTATATTCATTTAAGAACGTTAATATCTCTTTCAGCTTCTTCGTTTCCACGATTTTTCTGCCAGCAGCCAAGAAAACTCGAATCTCCTCAATGCTTTCAGGTAGGCAGTTTACTATTTGAACTGCCTCTTCCTCTTCAAGCTCAAATCTTCCCACTAGACCTTTTACAAGTTTCTTAGCGGATGTTGGTTCCACTTTGGCGAATTTTGATGCATAATCCAAAGCTCGTCTTTGGAACTGATCCAAGTTTTCTTCCCCAATCTCTTCGAGTATACGTTTCACTTCTGGCACTGTTAATAATTCTTCTTTCAAAGCTTTCCTAGGCATTTCAGAACCTCCTACTTCTAAGCCTTGAAGGGTTCAAGGTGTTCTGGTCTGACCGTTATCGTTTTGAGTGCTTTTCCTTGAGTGACACTAACCACGTAGGCTCGCCCTTGTCTACTCTTCACGATGCCAACTCTACCATGAAAGCGGCGATGAGGCATACCTTTATGAATGCTCGGATTCAGCATCACCACAACTCGGTCACCAAGCGCATATTCTCTCAGCATCTTGCTTAGTCCGGTCTTTCCCTTCTGCCTTGCCTTTCTCCGAAGTAGCGAACGCGTTTTGCGTCTATAGCCCTGTGACTTCATTATGAGCCCCCTACGTTCATCACATCTAGTTGGAGGGGTGTTGCTTTAACCTCCAGTATGCTTGCGACGCTAGGGTTAGTGCGTCCATCATCCCCAGTGATTAACTCCTTGATATAGAGGCCTCCTTGACAACGAATCTTAATTTCCGCACGATTCTGTGACAACCTCTTTGTATTAGCCGCATATATGTACTTTTCCCGCGTCAAATTAGAACGGCGATGTAAGACACGTATAGGTGTTTGCTGTCGAATTGTTGCTTCAGATAGAATTTCTTCAATGTTTCTTAATTCTTCATCAGAGACTTCACGGTCAAACTCTATAACTGCATTATAGGTTTTCTCAGTGGATTCCGCTCTCTTAAATTGTCTAACGACTTCTTTGTCAGCAACATACAGACCAAGCACTTCGATTTTACCATCAGCTTGCTTATTGATGATGTGTTCGAGTCTTCGCAATTCAATGGAACGTTTCTTAGGCTGTTTTATCTCTAAGACGAAAGGTCGTCCGGAACCTAACATGCGAGCATCAACATCCTCTCTACCAGCTCCATGAAAGGCTATTTCTTCACCTTGAACCATCTTCAATAAAGGTAGCCCAATTAGTTCTTCAACGGAATCCTGGTATGTTTTACCAGTCCAATTGCAGACTTCGCATCCTTTTCCATTGCATTTTCCACATATCCATCTTGACTGAGAAATACCGCGGACTAGCTTCTTGTATCTTCCCGCTACATAAATGGGATTTATCTGCAATCGAACCCTATTCAAAAAAGGGTTTACAAGGACAACCACATCAGGTTTTAAATACTCAACTTCTTTCTTGGTTGTTTGACAGAGCTGCTTTCCTATATTGCGGCTGAATTGACTCTTCATACTTTCACCGTGGGTAACATGAAAGCGAGCCTTAAACTCGTCTTCTCGTTCAGCTATGTCCAATGGAAGTTCCACGCCAACCAAGAATGTAGCGAATTCGTAGTTTTCAAGTTCTCTCACGGCGTTCACTATAGTAGAATCAATTCTTTCGAATGCTCCTTCGCAAAGGAAACATCTCCATTCAGCTTTTGCAGGTTCATTGAATAGTCTCAAAACGTTTCCAGTCATTTCAGATGAACCGTTAGTTGCGACATTCTTCAACAAATCAAGGGCGCCTTCACCAAGATCATATGAGTGCAAGTGTCTTTCCAGAGTTAATAGCAGCTTAATTGCTTTTCCGCGACCTTTGTTTCCTATACCATGACCTAGTAGAGCAAATTGTCTGCCCAAGCAGTTATCGCAAATAGGGTGCTCAGTGAGCATCTGGAGAGCTACCACTAAGATTTCCGTCGTATTCCACCCTACCGTAGGCTTGGAGAGAACTTCTTACCAGTCAAGAATGGCAGTTTCTTTCGTCTGAGTTGCTTCATCATCCTTCGCATCATGTTGTATTGTTGGACAAGTTCTTTGACTTCTTTTTCTGAGGTTCCGGATCCTCTTGCGACTCGACGTACTCGAGATGAGGAGAGAATCTTCGGGTTTTCTCTTTCCTTCGGAGTCATCGATTGAATGATGATGCGCCAACGTTCCAAGCGGTCTTGGGCCATATCAATCATCTCCTCAGGTATGTTGTAGGACATACCAGGCAGCATCTTCAAAATGCGTTTGAAGGGTCCCATGCTCTTCATTGCTTCGAATTGCTCGTACATGTCTGTTAGAGTGAATTTACCACTCAGCATTCTCTTGGCTTTCTTTTCGGGGATCCTTATTTCAGCCTCCCGTACTTTCTCGACGAGACTCTCCAAATCCCCCATGCCCAGAAGACGCCCCACAAAACGGGAAGGTACAAAGGCTTCAATATCGTCGATTTTCTCGCCAATGCCTATGAATTTTATTGGTGAGCCTATGGCAGCAACCGCGGATAATGCACCACCACCCCGAGCAGAGCCATCTAATTTGGCTACAAGTATTGAACCGATAGGCGTAACGTCGTGAAAGGCTTTGGCTTGGGTTGCTGCTTGTTGCCCAATGGTTCCATCAATTACAAGCATCACCTCGTCAGGTTTGATGACTCGTTCCAACCGCTTCATCTCTTCAATGAGGTCTTTCTCGTCCTTATGACGCCCTGATGTGTCAATCAACACGACATCTCGCTTCTGAAACTCATCTAGCCCCCTCTGAGCAACCTTCACTGCATTCTTGGAGCCCGGTTCTCCATAGACAGGTACATTGATACGGTCAGCCAATTGCTTCATTTGATCGAAGGCGCCAGGCCTGAATGTATCCACACAAATTAAAGCAGGCTTCAACCCTCTCTTCTGAAGAAATCTAGCGAGTTTGACAGACGAAGTGGTTTTTCCAGATCCTTGAATGCCAACGAGCATTATGACTCGTCTTTTTCCTGGCTCAACTTTCAATGGAACGGGTTTCTCTCCAAGAAAGCGAGTTATCTCCTCATAGACTACTTTGACTACATGTTCCTTTCGAGAGATACCGGGAGGCAGCTCTTCCTTCAATGCCCTGTCTTCAATACGCTTCGAAATGTTTAGGACCAATTGAACATTAACGTCTGCTTGGAGCAGTCCTCGTTGGATGTCACGAGCCAATTCTTTCACTGCTGCTTCATCTACAACAGCGGCTCCAAAGAGCTTCTTTAAGGCTGCAGAGATCGACGAGCCAAGACGGTCCAAGACCATGTGTTTTCACTTTACATTTTAATTTGCTGGCACTTAAATAGGGTTTGGATTCTCTTAGCACACTATCCCAGTTGGATTGTAAATTTTCCGTTATGTTTCTTCTAAGGCTGCGGCGATGATTAGTGGAAATGCAATGGTGGCATCGCAGATTACTGTGACAGTTTGGCCTTCTGATTTGACCTTACTCCAGCTCACAGCCTCATCCAATGAAGCTCCGCTTAGTCCTCCTGGTTCCGGTCTATCCATAGTAATCTGAACTGCTGAGTCTACTCCTTCTCGGAAGGTGTTAGCGAAGAGAGCGAGATGTTTTGGCAAACCGCCCCCTAAAATAATGATTCCTGATTTCTTGGCTTCATAAACCTTGTCTATGAGCGTGGAAAGATCATCTAGAGGGTCTAGTATAAATCGGTTGGACTCTCTATATACCCAAAGTTGAAAACCTACGATTGAATCGGGAAGTCCAGGGCATATTATGGGAACGTTTCTTCTTGCTGCAGCAGATAAGATGGAGTTTCCGTCATCCAATCGTTTCCCGAATTCACTTAGTAATTCAGAAGGGGAAATTCTCTCGCGCTTCTCTTTAGGCATCTGACCAAGAACTTGATGCAGCCAACATTCTAAACCACTAAAAGCTTTATGTTCCACGTAAACATCTCCGATTCTGCCGATAGCATTACTCTTTAGTTCTTCGTCATTAGCCTCGAATGTGCCAACTTTGTGAGAATAACCTAGACTTTCGATAATATCATGAACCATGTTAGCACCTGTAGTAACTATAACATCAATGTGCCCTTCCATTACTAAATGAGCGATTATGTTTCTGAGCCCCCCAGGAACGAGCGCGCCAGCAATCGTCAAGAAGACAGTATAGTCTGGATTTTCGAACATCTCCTTTACGAGCCTAGCGGCTTGTCCAACC